>DASPMT010000198.1:0-6357 GCA_035626935.1 Phycisphaerales bacterium
CTCGTCTGGGCGCGCGGCAACGGGCGCCGGTGGCGACTCATGTACGACGACCCGGACCACGACTGCTTTCGGCCGCTAATCGAGACGCCGCAGGCGGTCCGCGCGCGGATGCGCGACCCGCTGCGCGAGTTCGTCGCGGCCATCAGGCGGCGCGTCACGGAGGGACGCCGATGAGCCCGCGCGACAAGCCACGGGCCGGCGGCCTCGTCGTCAGCATGCGCGTTGGCGAGTCGGTGTTCGTCGGGACGGCGAAAATCACGCTCATCAAGCGTCGCAAGGGCGACGTCGGCGGCCTCCAGCTGCTCATCAAGGCGCCAAAGGATGTCCTCGTCGTGATGCCCCACCACAGAGCCGCCGCCAAGGAGGGTGACGAGTGACCCCGCCAACCCCCGAATCCTCCCTCGACCGCCAGGTCAGAGAGATCGTCGCGGCTGTCCGCTGTCTCTGGCGCTGTCGGCAGTGCGGCCGGGTCTACCGCGACGAGCCCCTGGTCTGCGAGCCTAGAGGGTGCGACGGCCTGAGCTTCGAGGCCGTGGAGGTACCCAATTGAGCGTGGTCGTGGACTTCGAGAGGGTCTTAGAGCGCCAGCGGGAGCAGGCCGAGCGCGAGTACGACCTGGCACTGGCGCGAGAGGCCGTCGACGAGTGCCGCCGGCAGGTGGAGCGCAGAGAGGAGCGCTGGCAGCTTCTCATCTCGATTCACGACGAGGTCGCCACCGATCCCCGCTGCGCGTGGGCCGCTCTCTTGGAGCCCGCGATGCGGGAAGCACGCCGAGACCTCGACGACGCGGAGTCAGCGCACGACCTGGCGCTGGCGACCTATCTGCACCTGGGCGGCGATCCGCGCGAGTACAAAGACTAGCAAAAGGGCTGGCTTAGAGGCGCACCGCCAGCATCCACCTAACCCGGTTCAGGCCGGGCGGCGATATGTTGCTCGGCAGGCATAGACGAGTGGATTTCTAATCCGATGGTCCCAGGTTCGAATCCTGGCGGGTTCGCTTGATATCACAGGGGAAACACAGCTTTTCCACAGGGCGCGAATAGAATGCCGGACCCCTCCGCGAATAGAATTTCTGAGCGCACGGTTGACCTAGACGCCGTCCGTTGGGCTCATTGGTGGGCTGCGCTGACCGAAAAGGTCAGCGGGTATAGGCCCGACTTCGAAGAGCTTTACCGCGAAGCGCTCAGGCAGAAGGCCGATGGCCACGTACTTTCATATCCAGAAGCCGAAGGCCCAAGGCCGAAGCTTCGTCCTAAGCGAGCAGACGCGCGCTCGCGACGGATCATCGACCTACCGCGCCGTTGAGTCGCCCGAACTCGACGCCATCAACCGCGCCTACCGCGACGGCGTCCACACCTTCGACGAAGCCTACGCCCAGGTCAGGGCCCTCCGCGACCGCCTCACCCGCCAGGCCAAGGGCCACAAGACCAAGCCGGTTACCCATCAAGAGAACCTGAAGCTGGTCGACGCCTACTGGGAAGCCGAGTACGCCGACCGCGACCTGGTCGACGCCTCGTCGATGCGCTACGACCTGCTGAGGGCCGTGGCCGAACTCGGCCCCATCTCGCTCTTGGTCGCCACCCGTCAGGAGCTGTTCAAGGCGCTCGCGCACCTGCCCCCGAACAAGCAGCGCCGGTGCGCGGCTCGTCTCAACCAGCTCCTGCGCTTCGCCGGCTCCAAGACCCACATCCGGGTCAAGCGCCCCGAGTTCTCGAACATCCGCTACCTCACCGAGGCCGACGCCTTGCGTCTGGCCGACCGCCTACCTACCCCCATCGATACGCTCGTGCGCCTAGCCTTCGCCTCGGGCCTCCGCGCTGGCGAGATCTTTGGCCTCACCGCAGAGAGCCGGCGGGGACGCGATCGCCTCTGGGTCGAGACCCAGGTCGACGACGAGGGCGAGCGCCGCGCCACCAAGAACCGCAAGAGCCGGACGGTGATCGTCCTGGCCTCCGGGCTCAAGGCGCTTGAGACATGGATCGCCACGCCCGACGCCGAACGGCAGCGGATCAACCGGTCCTCGCTCGCCGGCACCGTCGCCGCCAAGGCCGAGGAGCTATGGCCCACCGAGCCTCGAAAGCACGTCGTCTTTCACGACCTCCGCCACAGCTACGCCATCGAGATGCTGCGCCGCGGCGCGTCGCTGACGCAGGTGGCGATGCTGCTCGGCAACTCGATGACCGTGGCGCAGGCCTACTACACGGGCTTCTCGCTCACCGACGAGGGTGTCGAGGCCCTAGCGCACCGTCTCGCCAAACGCTAGCGGCTTGCCTAAAATATCAGCACGTGCGACCGTTCGTGCTGTTCCAACCATGGATGCGTAGCTCAAGACGCGAGCGTCGACGGCCCGGGCCTATGGCGCGAGAGCGGGCGCCGTGGCCACGCCGCTAGGTGCCGGTGGAAATCCGGCCGCATCCACCCAAAGGAGGCCAACGGAATGGCGACTGCCGAACGAGGCGGCATCAAGACCGCCGGGAAGACGATCCGAAAGCACCCGAAGCCGACGGGGACCGAACCCGAAGCACCCGTGGTCGTCGACGAGCCGAAGATGCCCGTTCCGGCCACGGTCGACGTCGTGCCGGCGCCGGTGGAGAAGGCGCCTGAGCGCAAGGGCGCCGTCCGCGGCTTTGGCCCCTGGCAGCAGGAGATCGTCCACTGCCACGAGATCGCCCACCGGATGAATAGCCTCGAGTCGAAAGGCTCCGAGGTCGGCTACGTCCTGCCGCGGGACGCCGGCACCGCCATCGTCGTCTACCGGACTGTCTCGCAGTGACGACGGTCGTCACCTTGGCGGACGTCCTGGCCCAGCGCTCGCTGCTGGTCGGCGCCACCGTGCCGAAGGGCAGCTACAACTGGGGCGAGATCAGCCGGCCGTTTCGCATCCAGTCGGTGCGCGTCTTGGACGGCGTTTCAGGACTCCTCGTCAACGGCCACTTCCTGCTCTCGCCCGCCGAAGCGATGCGGCTGATCCAGACCGCACCCGTGAAGGGGGATGCATGACGATCGACTCGTTCCCGGGGAGCCTCAACCCGCGTGACCTCGAGGAGTTCGCCGACGCGAACCCGCTTCAGAGGGAACTCTGGTTCCACTCGGCCTGGCTTGTGATCCAGCGCTCAAAGGACCGGGCGTTTCTCAACAAGTGCCTGAGACTCATCAACGAGACCGACCGCGACAACTGGATGCTGGGTCAGGCTATTGCCGACGCTGCTGCGAAACGTCTCCGTATCCTCAACCGCCGCCGCCTCTGGGAGGCCCCACGCGATGGAGCTTCGCGACTTCTTGGATTCTGCCTTCGTCCTCTTCTGGTCGGACGACGAATCGCACGCCGTGATCCAGGCGATGGACAAGGCGTCGGGGAAGCCGATCCTGCTCAACTCGGGGCTGGATGAGTCCAGAGCGACGATGAAGGTCGACAAGGGCGTTCTGGCGCGAGCGATCGAGGCCTACGCCCACGAGAAGGGGCACGAGGCCCTAGAGCACCACCCGAGCCGCGTCATGCAGGACTACGGGTACGATCTCTACCGCGGCAAGATGCGCTCGCCAATCGCGAAGGCGCTCACGACTTGGCTCGCAACGGCGCAGGTGCCCAATTGACGACGCGCATCCACAAGTACCAGATCCCCGCCGTCGCCAACCTGAAGGTGGCGATGCCGGCCGGAGCGAAGATCCTCTCGTTTCAGCTCCAGAAGGGGATCCCGACGATCTGGGCAGAGGTCGATCCTGCGGCCAGGCCCGTCGAGAGGCGATTCGTCGCCTACGGCACCGGCAAAGACCTGCCGCCGCCTGAGCGCCGCGCCTACGTCGGTACGTATCAGTGCGACGGCGGCGAGACCGTCTGGCACGTGTTCGAGGAGCTGTGATGGACGCCCTCTCAACCATCGTGCTGATGGCCAACTCCGCGCTGCTCACCGCGGCGGGGCTTGGCTACTGGCATGGGCGCCGGCTGATGGCGACGACGCGGGCCGCAGCCGAGCAGGCCAAGGCCGAAGCCCTCTCGGTCGCAAAGGCCCTTCAGGACGCCCACAACGGGCAGGTGGAGGCGGTCGCCGCCTTGGGCCGGAAGCTGGACGAGACGAAAGGGCAGGTGGAGGCGATGAAGCTCATGGCGCCCGCCGCCAGAGGACCACTATCTAGGTGAAGGAATGCCGCAAAATGCCGCACTTCACGCTCGCGACTGGCGCATCGTCCAGATGAAGGCGCAGGGACAATCGACCGCCGCCATTGCGGAAATCATGGGGATGGACCGCAGGACGGTGGAGCGGCGTCTGTCGCGCCCCGAGATGCGCCGAGCCTTGGCCGACGCCCTAGCCTCGGTGCAGCTCAAGGCGATCGAGGCGGTGGCAGACCTCCTCGATAGCGAGGACCCGAGGGTGAGGCTGCTCGCCGCCCGCATCGCCTTCCCGACGGTCGTCGTGAAGCCCGACGAGGGCGGGGACGACGACCCGAAGGACGCGGATGCGGCGCTGCTCAAAGAGATCCCGACGGGCGAGCTGCTGAAGCTGGTGAAGCCGCCGGATGGCGACTGAGCTAGACGTCCGCCACGAGCTTTGGCGCCGCGGCGAGCTTTCGTGGAAGCTGGATAGCCTCCAGCAGCGGATCCGCGACCAGAGCCAAGAGACGGACGAGAGCCTGACGCTTTCGAGCCGGCAGATCGGGAAGTCGTTTGAGGCGCTCGTAGAGGCGCTCGAGTTCTGCATCCGGCACCCCGGGTCGATCGTGCGCGTGCTGGCGCCGACCTTGAAGCAGGCCGGCGAGATCATCGAGGACAACCTGGCGCGGATCATCGAGGACGCGCCGCCGGGGCTCGTGCGTCCCAAGAAGTCGGCCTACCGGTGGCAGGTGGGACGCAGCTCGCTTCGGATCGGGGCCCTTGAGCGCCAGTACGTCGACGCCAACCGCGGCGGCAACGCGAAGCTGATCATCTGCGAGGAGGGCGGCTTCGTCTCCTCCGACGACTACCGCTACGCCTACGAGTCGGTCCTGGGCCCGCAGCTCATGCGGTCCAAGGGCCGCATCAAGCACGTGACGACGCCGTCGGAGGACGAGGGCCACTACATCCACACGGAGATCCTCCCCAAGTGCGAGCTGGCGGGCGCCGTCTGGCGCTACACGATCGACGATAGCCCGTCGGTGACGCCCGAGATGCGCGCCCACGCCGTGAAGCTCGCCGGCGGCGAGCATACGGACGGATGGAAGCGCGAGTACCTGGCGCAGATCATCCGGTCGATCGAGACGGTGATCATCCCGAGCTTCGATAAGGCGCGGCACGTCGTGAAGGCGGCGCTGCCGGCTCACCGCCATTGGACCTTGGTGCTCGACGCGGGTGGCTCGCGCGACCTTCACGCCGCCGTGCTGCTCTACTTCGATTACGAGCGCGCCAAGGCTGTGGCCTACCGCGCCGCAAAGTGGGACCAGGGGACGAACACGCGCCAGATCGTGCGCGACCTGAAGGCTCTCGAGGAGTCCCTAGGGCTCTGCCTCTGGGGCGGGGACCGCAAGACGCAAGAGCCCCGAGAGAAGATCCAGCGCTGGGCCGACGCCCCGCCTCAGCTCCTCATCGACATCGCTCAGGACGAGAAGTATCCCATCTCGCTACCCCCGAAGGACGACCGCGACGCCGCCATCAACATGGTCGACGTCGCCTTTGCGCGCGACGCGATGGAAGTTGACGAGTCGTGCGCGCACCTGATTCAGTCGTTGGTGTACGGGCGCTGGAACAAGCAGCGGACCGACTTCGAGCGGACGAAGGCCTTAGGGCACTGGGATTCGGGGATGGCTCTGGTCTACGCCCACCGGGTGCTGGACCGCACCAACCCCTTCCCGCACATCACCGAGATCGACACGGACCGGCAGGTGAGAATCACTAGGCCCGAGAAGCACGGGGGCGAGGCGCAGATGGCTGCGATCGTCTCTGGGATGAGCCCACGAGTGAGGTGGAAGCGATGAAACTGTTCCAGTACGCCGTGATCTATCACCCGACGGGTGACGAGAAGAAGGCCGGCAAGAAGTCGGAGATCGTCGTCCCGGTGACTGAGTGCGTCGCCGCGGACGAGAAGACGGCAGGCATCATCGCTGGCCGGGCGATCCCGGAGAAGCACCTCGCCGACCTGGACCGCCTGGAGGTGGCGGTCCGCCCTTTCTGATGCCCGTCGCCGGCGGTGTCGCGATCGCCAGGCTGACGGGTGAGAAAGCGCGGATCGCGCGTGAGCTCAACGAGCGGTTCGGGCTTGGGGCGCTAGAACCAGATACCAGCTTTATGATCGGCGGCACCCCGGCGTCTCGGTCGCTTGACCTCGGAGTAGTGACGAACATGACCACGGGCAACACGATCAGCGTAGGTGGCCAGCCGGCGACCTA
>DASPMT010000199.1:0-8718 GCA_035626935.1 Phycisphaerales bacterium
GCCTCGTCAACGCCCGGAGCGACTTCCTCTCCGCCGAGCGTGCGATAGGCGAAGCCCTCTACTTGTGTGTACACCAGCAGCGCGACCGGGCGGCCGGTCAACCGCGCGGAGTCGAGCCGCGTGAAACGGCCGAACGCCTCAACCTTCGAGCACAGCGCCAGGTTGCTGATCCGCACGCGTGGTGCTGCGTCGGCCGCCGGAGCGCTTGCCACCGCCTCGCCCGAGAAGAACGCGCCGACGCCGCGGGCGTGCTGAGTGCGCGGCGCCTCTACCGCCGCAACGGTTGGCGGTGTCAGCGCAGGCGCGACGCTGACGGCCGGCGCGGGAGCCTCGGCTTTCGTGGGCGAGTCTGCGGGCGGCGCGGAGGCGGCGACGGTCGGCGCAAGCGCGTCGACCTGAGTCGCCGCGGTGCGCTTCGGTGTGGAGGGTGCAACCGTGGTCGCTGCGGGGACTTCGGCCGATGGTCCCGCACAGCCGCTCCAGTAGCGTGACATCGCGTCAGCGCTGCGCGCAACGAGGTCCGAGGTGTGCGACGGGCTTGAAGCGGCCTTGCTTGCGTCCGCCGGCGCGGCATCGCGCGCACCGCTTGCGCACCCGCCCGCGGCGGCTAAAGCACACACACACAGCGACTGTCCGAGCCTCCGCTCACCCATTTCGCACCTCCTGTGCCGAGAGTTGATCGGCACAGAGCGCGATTCAGGAATACTCCTTAAAAAAACCTCGGGTGTAAGCGATAGGCATTCCGCCCCAGCCGGTCCCCCCAAAGCCGGGCCGAAATAGCAAAAACCCTCCCGTGGAGAAAGATTAAAAACCCCTTCGGCGGTGGTAAAAATTGCCTAATCACCCAGTATTTTTCCGATGTCCGGCACACGTTCGGTCCTGTTATCGGTATCTTCCCCTCGATAACAGAGGACCGGCCACGGGTAGGCCGGATGGAGTGATCGCACAATGCATCGCACGTCTTTTCTGAGCGCACTTGTTGCGCTGGTGGTTGCCGCCCTCGCCTTTACCGCTCTGGCTTCGCCGCCGCCGTGGCCGCAGTGGCCCATGCCCATTCACGCTCCGCTGATCGAGCAGGGGCGCCGCGGCATGCCGCCGCAAGAGGAATTCGGGCTCTTCTACAGCATCAGCGCCGACGAACCCGAGTGGTTCAACATCCAGGCCGGCCAAGTCCCGTTCCGCCAGGACGTCGTCCTCGTCTCAGCCGAGGCCGGGGATCTCTACCCGCGCCAAGGGCCGCACATCATCGAGACCTTCCCCGGCGGCAGGCCCGCGTATTACGCCGCGTTCGTTGCGCAGCTGCAGGCCATCATCACCGGCTGGATCACCGACCCCACCTACGACGGGCTCATCAGCCTCGACTACGAGTTCTTCTGCCCCTGGTGGACCGGGCACTACGGCTGGGCCAGCACCGAGGGGCCGCTCGCGCTCGACTACGACTTCCTCCAGGACTGGCGCGACACGCTCAGCGTGACGCGGGCCGCTCAACTCGCAGGGATGAACACCGCCCAGCGCGAGGCCTACTTCAAGCAAGAGTGGGAAGCGACCACACGGGAGTTTTTCGAACGGGCCGTCGCCGCCGTCCGGCAGGTTCGCCCGCTGGCGAAAATCGGCATCTACAACCAGCCCACCCAGAGCTACTGGTCGTGGGTCTTCCCCGACTCGGCTCACGCCACGCGGGTCGGGCACGACGAGGTGGGGTGGTTCTGGGAACTGGTCGATGTCATCCTGCCCTCTATCTACTGCAGCTACCAGTCCATCCCTGACGGTCAGACGCGCGGACCCGGCCAGGATTTCCACTCGGCGTTCGACGCCTACTGCCGCAACAACATCGCCGAAGCGATCCGCGTCGCCAAGGGCAAGCCCGTCTACGTCTACGTCTCATTCGTGTATCACCCGAGCAACGCCCGGTACGGCAACCAGCCCGTCAACACCCACAATCTCCAGCGCCCGTTCCAGATCGCGCGGGAGATGGGCGCCGACGGCGCCGTCGTGTGGGGTTGGGTGCGCTCGCAGCAGCAGTACGACACGATGGCGCCGTTCTTTGCTAACACGGTCGTTCCGTTCCTCGAGGAGTTCTCGACGCTGCCCGCGCTTCCTGTTCCCGAGCCCCCCTGCGACGCAGACGTCGGCGCTCAGGGCGGCGTCCACTCGAGCGACGGAAGCCTCGATCAGAACGACTTCGTCGCGTTCGTCAACCTGTACTTCGGCCTGAACTACCGCGCCGACGTCGGCAAGCAGGGCGGCGCCCCCGGGGCCGATGGAATCCTCGACAACAACGACTTCGTGTCGTTTGTGAACATCTTTATGTCCAACTGCCGCTGAACCCTGGTTCAAGCCCGTCGGTTCTCAAGGACCGCCGCCCCCGCGGCGGTCTTTTCATTCACGGTGACTGGTCCTTCAACAGCCCGGCCTCGCGCAAGTGATCGGCCATCTCATCCTCGAACGCTCTCACCTCGTCGCTGTTGAACACCGAGCTGTGGTCCTTCCCCGCGACAACTTTGATATATCCGGTTCCCCTGGCGACCGCGAGCCCGTCGACATCCTTCTTCAGCAGCGACACCGCCTCGTTAAGAAAGAAGTTGTCCGCATCTCCCACCACCAGCCTGATGCGCCCGGCGAACAGCGGACCGTATTGACCGGGATCCCTGCGCAGCCGGTCGGCGATGTCGTACCGCCGGTAGCGGTCGGCAACCCCCCGGTCGATCAGACCCGTCGCCGGGTCGAAGAGCGCCGCCGGGTTGCCGCGCTCGTTCCGCGGTCCCCACGCCGCAAACCACGAGTCCCACTGCTGTCCCGATGTGTTGTCAGGACCGAGCACATCCTCACCCCGCGCCTCGCGCTCAACCGTCATGACCGCCCGCCCGTCGCGCCGGTAGGAGACCAGCCTGTCAACGGCCGCGGGCCCCTCGCTCGCGCCCGCGGGGATCACTCCCTGGGGCACCTTCCGCGCCCATTGCTCTGCTTCGTGAGCCTCGGTCGAGCGCAACCCGTTGACCGGAAACCCGTAAAACCAGTGGGCCGCATAAAGGTCCGTCAACTGAAACCGCCTGAAGTCCACCGGGTCGGGGCTGCTCGACCAGCACGCACCGAACGTGGCGGGATACTCAGTCGCCAGCCACAGCGTGCTCCAGCCGCCCGAAGAGTGCCCGCGGAGCACCCGTGCGGCGGGCTGGGCGACCAGCGGGTACTTCTTCTCCAGCGCGGGGATCAACTCCTCCACCAGAGCTCGCCCGCAAGGCCCGTTGTTGTCCGAGTCCACGAACAGCGTGTGTCCGTTTGGTCCCTCAGGGTCGAGCACGACCCAGAAAGCGCTCCGCGCGATCCCTTCGCCGCCACTCCGTTTGATCCGCCGAGCACGCCCCACCGCGTCCTGGTCGTTGCCTCCGAAGCCCGGCACCTCGTACACCGCCGCATATGTCACCTTCGGGTCATACCCGGCCGGCAGCACTACCCCGGCGCGCAGCACGACCTCCCTCTCCCGGAACGCCGATAGCAGTTCCGACCGCACGCTGAACCACTCCACACCGTCTACAGCAGACCGAGTTGGTTCCGACGTCACCGCGTCAAGCTCTACTTCTGCGGTTCCCTGTTCGCCCGGTTTGACCTCCAGCACCGCCCGCCCCTTTGAATAAAGGTTCCCCGGTTCCCGCTTCCAGTCGCTGTCGAGCCGCTGCGTGTCGAGCCGCGCCTGCACGTCATAGGTTCCCGGCTCGAGCCGATCCATCGGCTCGGGGAACGCTGCGGCGCCGGCGCCGACCTCCACCCACGCGCCGGGTGCCAGGTCCTTTACGTCGAGGGCGAACAGCGGCTGCTCCTCCTCCCAAAAAGGGCCGTCGATCGGCGCGCGCCGATCGGCAGCCCGGCTGACGTCGCGCCGTTTCATCAGCACCACGAGCCGTCCGCTTACCGGATGGGCGCACGTCCCCGCGTCGAATTTCACTCGGACGACCGGCCCGGCGCCCCTCGGCCCCTCACCCTGCAGTGAGGCGAGCGTTCCTCCGACAACCCACACGACCACCAGTCCGCAGGCCCACCGCTTCATACCGGGCTCCTTCGTCTTCACCTTCGACACCCTGTTGGTGCGGTCGGTTCAAGCCGGCGCCGTCCGAAACGAACACACCCGCTGGAGGGCATGCCGGGAACGTTCGCTCCTGTGCGACCGCCCGGCCCGGCCCGGTCAGCGAGAGCACAAACACCACAATCATCGTCAATCCGCGCACACGCACGAGCCGACTATCCCACAAACTCTACCCGCGCTGCGCTTTCCGGCGGCCCGGCCGTGCGTGCGCTGTAGACTGATAGCCGGAATATGTCTCCCTTTTCCCGCCACCCCGCACGCTGCGCGCTTCTCGGCCTTGCCATCACGGGCACCGCCGTCCTGTTCGGCCTGGGCCTTCAGCCGAGCACCACCCCGCCAGACCGGCCCGCATCAGCTCCCGCGCCGCGGGCCGACGACGTAGCCGCCGACCTGCAGCTCCGCCTCACGCGCGACATCCGCCCGCTCCTGACAACCTACTGCTTCCGCTGTCACGAAGGCGAGAACGCCAAAGGCGGCGTCAACCTCGCGCCCCTTGCCATCCTCGCCGCTGCGGTCGGCGGCGATCAGGACCTGCGCCTTATTAAGGAGATGATCGGTTCGGCTCAGATGCCTCCACAGGGCAAAGTTGGCGCGACGCCACCCGTGCAGCCGACCGAGCACGAGCGCATCACCCTCACCCAATGGTTCGATGCAGCCCTTAGCTACACATCCCCCGACGCGCCGATCGACCCCGGCTGGTTCACCATCCACCGGCTCAACCGCAACGAGTACCGAAACACCCTCCGCGACTTGCTCGGCATCGACCCCGCCAACCTCGACCTCGCCGCACGCCTCCCCCGCGACGACACCGGCTACGGGTTCGACAACATCGCCGACGTCCTCTCAACCTCCCCGCTCGCGGTGGAGGAGTACCTCGCGGCGGCCGAAAAAGCCATCGACGCCGCTCTCGGTCCCGCCATCCAGTTCGGCGACCACCCGCGCACGCTGCGCCCGCTCAACGGCTCCAACGGGCAGGCGCTCCCCGCTGGAGGGTTCCTGCTCTACTCAAACGGCGCCGCCTCGGCCGAGTTCACGGCGCCCGCTACCGGCGACTACCTCGTCCGCATCAAGGCGTGGGAGGCCCGCGCCGGCGACGAACGCGCCCGCATGAGCCTCCGCGTCGGCAAGCGCGACGTCAAAGCGTTCATCGTCGACCGTCCGCGCGAGTCGCCGAAGGAGCTTCAGGCACGCGTCCGCCTCACCGCCGGCGTTCACACGCTCTCCGCGAACTTCCTCAACGACTATTACGTCAAGGACAAGGCCGATCGCAACCTCGGTGTTGAGTCGATCACGGTCGCCGGGCCGCTGGACGAGAGCACCACCGAGCGTTCCGCCGCGTGGAAGCAGCTCACCGCGCCCGCCGCGGCCGGGCGCGACGACCCGTCACGCGCCCGAGCCGTCCTCGACGCGTTCGCCGGCCGCGCCTACCGGCGGCCCGTCACCGCCGCGCAGTCGGAGGCGCTCCTCAAGGTTTACCGCAACCGGCGCCGCGCCGGCGACGCGCACGAGCCCGCCCTCCGCACCGCGTTGACGGCAGCGCTGGTCTCCCCTTCGTTCCTCTTCCGCTCCGTGACGCTCACCACCGCCGGTGATGCGCCACGCCACACGCTCGACGGCTACGAGCTTGCCAGCCGCCTCTCCTACTTCCTCTGGAGCAGCACCCCCGACCAGCCTCTCCTCGACGCGGCCGCCGACGGCACGCTTCTCACCGACGAAGGGCTCACCCGCCACACCCGCCGCCTGCTCGCCGACCCGCGTTCCGGCGCGTTCGTCGAGAGCTTCGCCGGACAGTGGCTTCAACTCCGCACGCTCGAGACGGTCGCCATCGATCGGGCGAGCTTTCCCGACTACACCGACCAGCTCCGCGCCGACATGGTCGCCGAGCCGACCCGTTTTCTCGCGGATGTCATCAGCGAAAACCGCTCCATCCTGGACTTCGTCGACAGCCGCGACACCTTCCTCAACGAGCGTCTCGGCCGCTTCTACGGCGTCGACTCCGTCAAGGGCGACCACTTCCGCCGCGTCCAGCTCCCCGACGACTCGCCCCGGGGCGGTGTCGTCACCATGGCCGCCGTTCTCACCCTTACGAGCAACACCACCCGCACCAGCCCCGTCAAGCGCGGCCTCTTCGTCCTGGACCAGCTCCTCAACGCCCCGCCCCCGCCGCCGCCCGCGGACATCCCGCCCCTCGAGCAGGCGCACGCAGACAACCCCAACGCCTCCGTCCGTGAGCGGCTCGCCCTGCACACTTCCGTCGCGAGCTGCGCCGCCTGCCACAACCGGCTCGACCCCATCGGCCTGTCACTCGAGCACTTCGACGCCACCGGCCGCTGGCGGACCGCCGAGAACGACAGACCGATCGATGCCTCGGGCACCCTCCCCGACGGCACCCCCCTTGCCGGTGCGGACGACCTCAAGCGCGCCCTCCTCGCACGCGCCGATCAGGTCGTCGAGGCCGTCGCCGCCAAGCTCCTCACCTACGCGATCGGCCGCGGCGTCGAGCCGTTCGACCGCCCCGCCATCCGCCAGATCGCCCGCCGCACACGCGAGCAGAACGACCGCTTCCCTGCCCTCATTGAGTCCATCGTGCTCAGCGAAACCTTCCGGACTTGCCGCCCAAGGAGCGTCAGCAATGACTGAGCGTCATATCTCCCGCCGCACCATGCTCCGCGGTCTTGGCGTCACGATGGCTCTTCCGCTCTTTGAGAGCCTCCCGGGTGCGCCGGCGCTTGCATCTGCATCTGCCGCTCCCGCCGCGCCCACCCGCCTCGCCTTCATCTTTATGCCCAACGGCGTCAACTATGACGCCTGGGTGCCCATCACCAGGGCCGCGGCCGGCGCCGGCGAGACCACCGCTTTCACCCTCTCGCCCACGCTGCAGCCCCTGGCTCCGGTGCAGCGCCACCTCAACGTCTTTACCGGCCTCACCCTGCAAAAGGCCCGCGCCAACGGCGACGGTCCCGGCGACCACGCCCGCTCGTCTGCCACGTTCCTCACCGGCCGCCAGGCCCGCAAGACCGCCGGCAACGACATCCGCAACGGCGTCAGCATCGACCAGCTCGCGGCCAGAGAACTCGGCCGCGACACCCGCCTCCCCTCCCTCGAGCTCGGCTGCGAGCACGGCCCCTCCGCCGGCAACTGCGACTCAGGCTACTCCTGCGCCTACTCCTCCAACATCTCCTGGCGCGACGAGCGCACGCCGATGCCCAAGGTCATCGACCCCGCAGCGGCGTTCGAGCGCCTCTTCGGCGACGCCACTGAGGCCGCGGCCGCCAAGGAACGCCTCTCGCGCCGCCAGAGCATCCTCGATTTCGTGATGGACGACGCGCGCACCCTCGCGAAAAAGCTCGGCGCATCGGATCAGCGCAAGCTCGACCAGTTCCAGACCGCCGTCCGGGAGATCGAGCAGCGCGTCCAGCGCGCTCAGAAAGAGACCGCCCCGCGCAAGCTCCCCGCCATGACCGCGCCCGACGGCATCCCCGCCAAGATCGGGGAGCACATGGACCTGATGTACGACCTCCTCCTGCTCGCCTTCCAGACCGACACCACGCGCGTCGCGACCCTCATGCTCGCCAACGACGGCAGCAACCGAGCGTTCCCGGAACTGGGCATCAAGGAAGGACACCACCACCTCTCCCACCACGAGAACACCAAGGAGATGGTGGAGAAGATCCGGCGCATCGACCGCTTCCACGTCGAGCGCTTCGCACGCTTCATCCAGAAGCTCGCCGAGACCCGCGAGACCGACGGCGGCGGCACCCTGCTGGACAACTCGCTCATCCTTCTCGGCGGCGGCATCAGCGACGGCAACAAGCACAACCACGAGGACCTCCCGATCATCGTCGCGGGCCGCGGCGGCAAGCGGGGGGCCGCGCCCCTCAAGACCGGCCGCCTCATCCGCAGCAAGCGCGAGACGCCGCTGTGCAACCTTTACCTCTCGATGCTCGACCGAGCCGGTGCTCCCCAGCCCTCATTCGCCGACAGTACCGGCCCCCTCTCGCTCTAGCCGCACCACGCCGCCGGCGGCGGCACCAGGCTCGCGCTGCGAGGCCGGCGATCCTGGACAGTTGGTCGGAGATGCTCCTTGTGGCCACCGGGCACGACCGGTAAGCTCCCCCAATGCTCGCCAAGTACAAGCCGTCCGGCGCTCTTACCGGCAAGACCTTTGCAAACGCCCCGCTTGTCCTCCTCGGCACGGCGATCCTGGGCGTCGTCTACCAGGCGATCATGCACTGGATCCCGCTCATCTACCTCGAGCTCGTCGCCGTTGCCTTTATGTGCATCCTCACCGGCGGCATCGTCGGCATGCTTACGAAGAAAACCCACTGCCGCAACCCCGCGGCGGGCGCGGCAATCGGTTTCGCCGCCGGGCTCGTCGCCGTCGCCGTCTCCCACTTCGTCGAGTACCGCCTCAACCGCCCCGAAATCGTTGCCTCCGCGCCGGCCGACATCCGCGCCGCCGTCGATGCCAACCTCACCTTTATCGACTATTGCCAGCTCCGCGCCGAGGCGGGATGGACGTTCGGCAAGCTCGGACAGTCCTCCACCAACAAGCCCACGGTCTCCGGCGCGTTCGTCTACATCTTCTGGGGCGTCGAGGCCCTGCTGCTGATCGGTGCCGGCACGATCGGCGGCTA
>DASPMT010000200.1:0-3557 GCA_035626935.1 Phycisphaerales bacterium
CCGCCGCGCTGTGCCTTGTGCCCATTGCCCATCACTCATCACCCCCTCTCCCTCCCCTCCCCTTCGCGTTCACTTTCACTTTCACTTTGTCCCTCTCCCCCTTCGCCTGTCTCCCCCTCGTTCCTCGTGACTCATCGCTCGCACCTTCCCCTGGAGGCTCGATGATCTCCACCCCCGACCCAACCCCGCCGCCCGCCCCAACCCTCGACAACCCCGCCGCCATCGCCGAGGCCCTGGGCATCGACCCCGCCGACTTCCCCGACATCTCCGAGGCCGAGTTCACACGCCGCTACAACGCCATCCTCCGCATCACCAAGCTCAAAGCACTCGTCACCATCAGCGAGCTCTGCGACCCCGCCATCGCGTCGCCGCCCGCCAAGGCGCACGACCCCGGCAACGCGCTCACAGCCGCCCAGGCGTGGGATGCGCGCCTCCGCGAAGCGCGCGCGGCCAAGCCCCCCGCAGATCCCGACCGCCTCCGCCGCATCATCCAGGACCGCTCGCTCCGCCTGCGCGCCGCCGCCATCGCCCTCAAGGCGGCGTTCATCAAACCCGCCGCCGAGCCCGGCAACCACCCCCCCACCGCCGCCGACCGCGGAAACGACACCGCCACGCGCAACGCCGACAACACCACCGCCGACACCAACCCCTGCGCCAAAACCCGCGACACCGCCGCCGCCAACACCAACGCCGACGCCACCGCCGCCAACACGGCCAGCCCAACCGCACACGCCAAACGAGCCCTCTTCCCACAGCACCGCACCCCCGCAAACCCCACAAGCCCCGCCGCGCACAGAGACGGCGCTCCACCCCCCATCCCTGAAACGCCTCCGCGAGCCCACTCCGCACCCATCCCCTGCTAGCCAGAAACAACACTTCCCCTCTCCCACTCCCACGCTCCCACACTCCCCTCCCCCTCTCCCACTCCCCCTCATCCCGCGCTAGCCCGTCCCTCTTCCGTTCTCCCGCTCTCCTGCGAGCCCTCTGTTTACGAAGGCCTGGTACCTGGCGGCGAGCGCCTCTCTCCCCGTTTACGAATGCCTGGTGCCCAGCTGCCCCTCCCGTGTTCTCAGAGCACGGCTTATCAACATAAGCCGCTCTTCACAGCAAAAACAAACCCGGTCTTGCTACCTTCGCGCCCTGTACGCCCTCGCACAGGAGCCGCCAGATGCAAGACCGTTCCCCGTCGCTCACCCGCCGCACCTTCGCCGCGGCCCTGCTCGCCCTCTGCACCCTCGCGCCCGCGACCCTCGCGCAGTCCACCAAGCCCGGCATGGGCGCGGTCCCCTACAGCACCGGCGGCGGCGGCGTCACCTTCCGCGTCTGGGCGCCCAACGCCACGGCTGTCGCCGTCGCGGGGGACTTCAACGCCTGGTCCGGCACCAGCCTGCCGCTCACCAGCGAAGGCAATGGCCACTGGTCGCGCGACGTCGCGGGCGCAACCGAGGGGCAGCAGTACAAGTACGTCATCACCAACGGCTCGGCCCTCTGGAAGAACGACCCCCGCGCCCGCGAGGTGACCAACAGCACCGGCAACAGCATCATCCGCGGCGACACCTTCGACTGGTCCGTCTACGGCCCCACCGTCACGCTCTTCTCCGACACGTTCGAGGCGGCATCGCTCAACAGCGCGTGGACGATCAGCGGCGTCGGCACCTGGCGCGTCGCGCTCTCCACGACGTACAAGGCCGCGGGGACGCGCGGCGTCGCGTTCGACAGCAACACGTCCAGCTCCTACGCCACCAGCCGCCTAACCACCTCGATCAACGCCGCCAACCACGGCCAGCTCTCGCTCTCGTACGCGATCCGCAACGTCGGCGACGAAGCCCACACCACCGACGGCGTCTACATCTCCAACGACGGCACCAACTGGACCAAGGTCGACTCGTTCCCCGCTATCGCCGCGGGCTTCTCCACACGCGTCGTCAACCTGTCCTCCGCCGCCGCGGCCGCCGGCATCACGCCCGGCTCCAACTTCCGCGTCCGGTTCCAGCAGTACGACAACTCCCCCCTCCCCTCAGACGGCGTGGCCGTTGACGACGTCGTCATTACCGGGCGCGTCAAGAGCCCCAGCTTCACCACCCCGCCGTGGAACGAGACGGTGATCTACGAGATGCACGTCGGCACGCTCAACGACACCGCCGGCGGCACGCCAGGCACCTTCGACACCGCCATCGCCAAGCTCGACACGCTGCAGGCCCTGGGCGTCAACGCCGTGAAGGTCATGCCCGTCTGCGAGTTCGCGGGCGACTTCTCCTGGGGGTACAACCCCGCCCACCCGTTCGCCGTCGAGTCGATCTACGGCGGCATGAACAACTACAAGAAGTTCATCAACGAGGCGCACGCCCGCGGCATCGCCGTCATCCAGGACGTCGTCTACAACCACCTGGGCCCCAGCGACCTCGACATGTGGCGCTTCGACGGCTGGTACCAGAACAACCTCGGCGGCATCTACTTCTTCCAGGACTGGCGCGCCCCCACCCCGTGGGGCGACACCCGGCCTGACTACGGCCGCAACGAGGTCCGCTCCTACCTGCGCGACAACGCCATGATGTGGCTGCAGGAGTTCCGCACCGACGGCCTCCGCTGGGACTCGACCGTCAACATCCGCACGCAGAACAACGGCGGCGGCGGCGACATCGCCGACGGCTGGACCCTGATGCAGTACATAAACAACGAGATCAACGCCAGCGTCGGCTGGAAGATCTCCATCGCCGAGGACCTGCAGGCCAACGCCTGGCTCACCAAGACCACCGGCGCGGGCGGCGCCGGCTTCGACAGCCAGTGGGAGTCGCGATTCGTCCACCCCATCCGCGCCGCCGTCATCAACGCCAGCGACGCCGGGCGCGACATGTTCGCCGTCCGCGACGCGATCACCGCCAACTACGACGGGGACATGGTCAAGCGCGTCATCTACACCGAGAGCCATGACGAGGTGAACAACGGCCACTCGCGCGTCCCCGAGGAGATCTGGCCCGGCAACGCCGGCTCGTGGGCGAGCAAGAAGCGCTCCACCCTCGGCGCCGGGCTCGTCATGACCAGCCCCGGCATCCCCATGATCTTCCAGGGTCAGGAGATCCTCGAGGACGGCTTCTGGGCCGACACCGACCCCATCGACTGGACCAAGGCGACGACGTACGCCGGCATCCAGACCATGTACCGCGACCTCATCCGCCTCCGCCGCAACTGGTACGACACCACCCGCGGCCTCCGCGGCCAGAACGTCAACGCCTTCCACATCAACAACACCAACAAGGTGATCGCCTTCCACCGCTGGCAGAACGGCGGCGCCAAGGACGACGTCGTCGTCGTCGCCAACTTCGCCAACACCTCCTACGCCAGCTACAACCTCGGCTTCCCGCGCGGCGGCACGTGGAAGGTCCGCTTCAACAGCGACTGGAACGGCTACTCCGGCGACTTCGCCAACACCAACAGCTACGACACGACGGCCAACGCCGGCGCCAAGGACGGCCTGAACTACAACGGCAACGTTGGCATCGGTCCATACACGTTGATCATCCTCTCTCAGGACAACTGACCGACCGCCCCCCCCCCCC
>DASPMT010000201.1:0-17674 GCA_035626935.1 Phycisphaerales bacterium
CGAATACGCAGAAGCTCGTCGACTGAGATTAGTGGTTCGGTGATCTCCGGCCCGAGACGCACAACCTCCGCCTGTGCGGTCAACAGGCGGCGCAAGATCTCGCGGCGAAAGTCCAGCTTGTACGGGCCGTAAACGATCTGCTTGTTCTCGCCCTCACCCCAGTATTGGACTTGGCCGGACCGTCGCCGATGCTCCCGAATCTCACGCTTTCGCGCGGGATCCTGGGTCGAAGCCAAGAAATTCCGAAAGTCAAGCATGGGCCCCAGCCATTCCTGGCCAGCATCAACAAGCGCCTCCATTGATTTGTCCCGCTCGACCACCGTGCATGTCCAGCAACCAAATCGGCTATTGCCGCACGACGGAGTGGACTTATCCACCACGAGCGGGCATTCGCCCGCCTGCGCGTTCCGGTACATCGTCACCAATTCGCTGTTATCTCCGCCCCACGGTGCCTGACTGTTCAGCAGATACACCCACACGTCTTCCGTCCGCCAATCTTCTAGCGGGGTATAAACCCACGCACTTGGGATATCGCAGTGGCGGGAAAAGTGTTCACCCACCTTACGCCGGCCACTCATCACCTGGGCGCGAGTAGCACTCTCCGACTTACGAGCACCAAGAACCAGGACGACCTCGCCGTACCGCGCTACTTGGTCCGTGATAAACCGGGTGGCTGGCAAGATCTTCATGCGATCCGTGCACCACCGGAACCGGTTGTATGGCGCCGGATACCCGCGACCGATCAGGTTGACCCAGAACGTCTCATCGAGGTCGGGGCTGACCTTGTGCGTTGAGATTGGCAGGCCGGCGGCGGTGGCACCAGACTGGATCCGGTCGAGAGTCCGAGATAGGTGCCGGACAATGACCGGCGTTTCGACGAGGGTGTCAGAAGCAATAACATACACCGGTTTCTTTAATTTGGAGCGTTCAAGGCGAAGAAGAGCGTTCCAGACGACCTGAAGAACCGCAGTTGAGTCTTTGCCGCCGCTATACCCGATGACCCACGGCTTCGCGTCGGCTGTATAAAGCTTCCCGATCGTCGCTAGGAGTGTCTCCAGCTTTGCGGCCGTTAGGGTGGCTTGCTTCAGATCGATCAACGATGGGAGTACGGGCAGTTTCATGGTTTCGTTCCACAGCGGCTTCGGCGGGGGTGAGAGGTAACGAGAGCGCTGCCTTCAACCGGTTTGCAGTGAGTGTGACGTGGTGACCGGCCTTGCACATTCGACCGCCGGCCATGGCTCGGCCTTCCCAAATGGCAACGCTCGACCGGCACCAGTCCATGGTCCGTAGCGGAAGAAGCCGCTTTCGCCAGCTAGTGCGTGCGTTAAGCAAGAGAGCGTTGCCGACTACGCCCAGCGCGTGCAGTGCGACGCCGTGCGCGTGGACAAAGTCCCTGCGGAGGTCGGATGGATGCTTCTTGCCGGAGGCGGCGTCTTGCCAGTCGGGCATATTTGACCCGAGCTCTGTCCAAAATGACTCGGCGAGGCGCTGGTCGCGGTCGCTCAGCTCCTCCTCCGGCGTCCGTCCCAATAGGCGTTGGGTGGCTTGGTAGATCGCATTAAGCGTGAAGAGCTTCCTAGTGCGGTTCGAGATCGTGTTACTCGACGTCTCAGTCATTCCCAAGAAGACTGGTACTGTCTCGGCTAGATGGCGAGCGAGTGAAGCCATTGGGTCGCGGTGGTCGTAGAGGATGTTGAGGGATCTTGTGGGTCTGACCGCGTACCGATTCAGGTCAGCGAACATCTGCTGACTGCGAGCGAGCCCTGCGTCGGCGTAGACGACGATAGAAATGGCCTCCGACCCAAGGGATGGATTCTGCTTGAGCGCTAAGCGAAGGGCTGCGAGCCGGTGCTGCCCGTCATTGATCAAGAACTTTGCCCCACGCGGTACACGCAGCTCACCCGCGCGGACGATACACGGCGTCCGCGATTGAGCCACAAAGTGGAGTTCGCCGTCGACCGACGCCGCGAGCGATGTCAGGACGTAGGTGCTCCGGTTGTTCGAAAGATAGCGTACTAGAGCCGGAATGCGGCCCTTGTTGAGTACCCGTTGCGCTCGCAACTCCGGGCCAAACTCAGTGTCGGGGGTGCTGAAAACGGTCGCTAAACGATCGAGCGTGCACATGACAATGTAGTACTCGCGTCCGGCTTGCACGCCGGCCACTGCTGGAAGAACATGCTCGTAGAACGGTCGTCGAGGCACGTCCGATCGTAGCCCCCTGAATCGCCCGGAAGTCAACGAGTTCACTTCCAACGCTTTTTCTGACGAATAGGGCGCGAATATTCAGGGAGATCTACCCGCGAAGGGAGCGCGGGGCGGCGGAACACTGCTGTCCGAGAGTCGGACCTCGATGGAATGGACACGTCGATTCACCGCCGCCACAGCACCAGCAAGCTCACGGCACGCGTCGGTTGGCCGAAGTACCTCAATTCGGTCGTAGATCTGGCGCCTCTATCAGCTTCTGGAACTCCCCGAGCACGCCCGCATGGTGCTGCGAGAGGTACTTCACAACGCCCGCGTTGTCCAGCAGTTTCCGAAGGTAGGCGACGGCCAACACTAGATTGAGAGTGTTCTGGCCGTACGACTCCTCGACCAGCCGGAACTCCCGCCCCAGCACCTCCATCTCCCGCTCCATCTTAGCGATGTCCTCGGGTTTCATGCCCGGCAGGACCTTGGCCTTCTCTGCGCCGACCAGGTCCTTCTCCGCCGTGCCGGCGATGAGGCACTTGGCGTACCCGGTGGAAAAGTTGTTCGCCGCGACCATCAGCTCGGCCATCTCGATCTGACGCATGGGCGCGACCCGCCGCAACTCTCGGATCGCCGCCGCGGTGATGCGTCGGTCTTTCAGCAGCGTGACCGCCTCCGGGCAGACGCCGTTGAGCAGGTCGCGCTTCTGACGGATGGCGGCCACGTCGACGTTGAGCGTGGTGGCGATCCGCTCCTCCGGCACGCCGTTCTGCAGGGCCTTCATGATCATGAAGTGCTCCTGGATCGGCGCCACCTTGTTGACCTTGTGGTTGTAGGTGAACCCCTCATCGTCCTTGGCGACCAAGCAGAACACCTGCGCGTGGCCGAGCTCCTTGGCGATGTCCAGCCGTGTGTGACCGTCGAGGAGGGAGTAGCGCTGCTGGTCGCCGTTGGGACCGGGCGCGGGATGAACCATGAGCGGCTCGATGATCCCAAGCTCCCGGACCGAGGCCATCAGCCGCTGGTACTGCGGTCATTTACGGGTCTCTGCTCGGATCACGCGAACGGGGAGAACACGGTCGACCGGCAGCATGGTGCCCGCAGGATCAAAGGCCATGCGGACGGGATTGGATGCACTCGCCATTGCTCAACCCGCCTTCCTGCCGACGTGCTGGGCCAAGTGCTCCGGCAGCGCGTCGAGGCCGGCCGCCTGGAGCATGGACACGAGCGCCGGATCGCCGAAGAGCTGTTTGAGCGCCGAGCAGACGAATAGGAGCCGTGTCTCGCAGACCTTGGCCTTCTGCACCAGCATCCGCTGCTTGGATGTCTCCTTCTTGTACGCCTGCATGAGCGCTTCGCCTGACATCTCCTTGCTGCCGCCCCGGCGGCCGGAGCCCCCGGACCTGCCGCCCAGCCGTCGCGCCTCGATCAGACGCCGCGCCCGGAGGAGCTCTTTGCCGCGGAGATCGTTGCTCTCGTAGGCGTCGGACAGGGCGCGTTGTACCTCGTCGTCATTGGACGACGCGATCGTCACCGCCACGCTGATGGGGATCTGCCCCTTCTCCACGGCGCGCAGCAACCGGTGCTCGCCCTGCTTGAGCAGGCGGATGATCCCCTTGACGTACGAGGGGTGCAGATCGGTCTTGTCGGCGATCTCCTGAAACGAGTGCCCCCGGTCCTTGAGAGTGGCAATCTCGCGGAGCATCTCGACGCAGGTCTGCCGCCGGCGGGCGAGGTTCTCCGCCAGGCTCATGAGCATCAGCTCCTCGCGGGTAGCATCGATCACCAGCGCCGGCACGGTGGTGTCGCCAAGCTGGCGGCAGGCCTCAAGCCGTCCCTGCCCGCAGACCAGCTCGTAGAGGGGCTTGTCGTCGCGGGTGCCGCGCTGCACAACCGTGATCGGCTTCTTCATCCCCAGGTGGGAGATGTTGGTGACGATCTGGCGGAACTTGTGCTTGCCGCGCGAGCGCGGGTTCACGACCGAGATCTGGTCGATGGGGATGCGGAGGACGTTGGTGTCGCGTTGACCGATCATGCCGCCACCACCTTGGCCACACGGGCCATGCCGAGGAAGAACTCCAGCGACTCGAACCGGAACGTGTCGATGGCGGCGCCGTTGAACTCGCTGAGCCTCAGCTCGGGCATGTCGAGGTCGATGGCGGGGAGAAGGTAGTAGTCCGTAGGTTGCTGGTTGGACGGGTCCATGCGGACCACGATGTGCAGGTCGGCGATCTTCACGTTGGGGACGCGGAAGCGCCAGCGGAGCGACCCCGCCGCCGTCGCTCGACAGCGGGCCAGGTAGAGCGAGGCGCTGTAGAGGCCGTTGATGACCAGGATCTCCGAGCTCTCGTCGCGCTCGACGGTTGCGCCCATCGTCTGCAGGTCCTGCACCATGTCACCGACGAGCTGCGGATGGGTTTGGCGGAGCTGGCGATTGATCGCCAGGTACTCATAGTCACGGTCGGGGGTGTACCCGGCGAGCCGGTAGGCGTTTATGAGGCTGCCGAATCGCGCCCGGTAGACTGAGCTGGAGGGCATGCCGTCAGTCTCGTCGATCAGCGCGCCAGTGAGTTCGGGGTGGACCGCAAGCAGGGTCTTAAGGCGGGTAAGCATCTCTTCGTTGCTGAAATGGCGGTTGCGCTCTTGGATGATGCCGCGCGCCGTATAGAAGGTCTCGTGATCGACGATGGCGTCGAACGCCTCCTCGGCCCGGACCCACATGTCCGGCGGGTTGACCACGCGCTTGCGCTTGAGCTTGAACGAGACGCGGTTGTAGACGTTGTTGCCGATGTACTTCTCGTTGGAGAGGACTTGATGCACCATGCCGGAGGTCCAAGACCGGTCGCACGCGGAGGGAACACCCGCGGCATTGAGCTCGTCCGCGATCACCTTCTCGCTCTTGCCCTGCTTGACGAATCGTTCGTAGATCGAACGCACAACGGCCTGTTCCTCCTCGGGCCCCGCCACAAGGACCACCCGATCGGTTTGCAAGCTCTTGTGCTCGCCGCGCTTGAGCACTCCCTTGGTGTTACCGGCCGCATCGATGAGCATGCGGCGCAGGCCGAAGCCCGCGGGCCCGCCTTGGCGGTAGCCGAGCTGGATCAGCCGGCACTGCCCCTTGAAGACCTTGTTGGAGAGTTCGCGGCTGTATTCCCCGGCCATCGCCCGCTTGACGCCCTTGATGATGATCGAGACCGGGCTCCCGTCGTTGGCGAACTGTTCCATGCAGTACTCGACGTGGATTCCCGCGCGCTTGCACGCGTACTCGTAGTAGGCGCTCTCGTCGGAGTCCTGGAACCGGCCCCAGCGGCTGACGTCGTAGACCAGGATGACTTTGAACGGTGCCTTGCCGGCCTGAACATCAGCGAGCATCCGCTGGAGCGATTCGCGGCCCTCGATGCGGAGGCCGCTCTTGCCATCGTCCGCGTACGTCTTAACGATCTGGTAGCCGCGGGCCCGAGCGTATTCCGCGATCGCGTCGCGTTGGTTCTCGGTCGAGTACTGCTGGTGCTCGGTGGACATCCGCACGTACTGCGCGGCTGGAATAGTGCTTGTGCTGGGGGCGGGGTCTAGCTCAGGTGCTTGCATGGCGGTCGCTCCCTCTTGGGCCAATAGCGGTGGTCTACGAGCAGCGCACAAAAGTACAACAGCCGGCGCGAACGACCGTTCAACAACTGCTCAACCGCTGTTGAAAAGCTGTTGAGCAAAGAGTTCATCGCTTGCGCAGCAGCAACCCGTAGTGGTCAGGGTTTGAGCCGTCGATCAGGTCGGCTAGATCGTTCATCTGCGCTTTGCGCAGCTTGGCCTTGAGGCCACAGACCGTGCTCCGGACTGTCGACCTTGAGCGTGGTGCTTGCCAGAGGTCATCGAGCAAACGTTCGGTCCGCAGGTACTGGTTGGGCCGTTGCGCCAGACGCTCGAGGAGCCGAAACGCCATCGAATGGCCGAGGTAGCAAGAGCGTTCTCCCCAGAACACAGTGTAGGTGGTGCGATCGATCTTCAAAGGCTTGTCCAGCACCTGCACCGCGACGGGTACGTGGCTGCTGGTCGTCTCAGGCGTCTTCTCTATCAGCTCACACAGTTGGTCGACGTGCGAAACGACGGCGAGCAGGCTCGCGCGGAGCGACCGCGTGGTCCGTAAAACCTGTTGGGCGTGCGTGTTGTCCATGTTGCCGGGGCGGTGCTGCGCACCTGATGCGCAGAGCATCTGTGCCCCAGCGCGACGCGCTTGTAAGCAACGGGTAAAGCAACCTGTAACCCGGGTTACCTGTGAGTAGCGCCCATCAAATTACGGTGAAGGCCTAGCCGCTCGTCGACGTGAGGGCGACCGCGTGGTCGGCCGGCGAGATTCCTGTTGGTCGTGAAGTTGCCTCCCGCGGTGCGAGGTGTCCCATGGAGGCCTTTCACGATGCCGGAACAGGAAGCCGTCTCGGACACAGAGCAAGCGATCCGCAGCAACGCGGCGGGCCCGGCGAAGGCGGCGGGCGACTCGGGGAGCGTCGAGCAGCACCCGCTCCCCGACCAGATCGCTGCCGACCGCTACCTCGCCTCCAAGAAGGCCGCCCAGCGCCCCGGCGCGGGCGTGCGATTCGCCAAGCTCGTCCCACCCGGTTCGGTCTGACCCCGTCGTTTTCGCAGTGTCTTAGTCCGCGTGCACCTGATGCTCAACCTGCTCTCCAACCTGTTCGGCAAGGCGAAACCGCGGCTGCAAGCCGCACGGGAGCCGGCAGGCTTGGGCGCAGGAAGGCAAACGACCGCAGGGCGATTGACGGGCGTCCGCCGTGCGCGCACTCTCGCCGCGAAGTTCGACTCCGCGCAGACCACGGCCGACAACCGCCGCCACTGGGCCAACGCCGACGGGCTGGCGCCCAACGCCGCGGTCAACCCGCAGGTGCGGCGCATCCTGCGCAACCGGTCCCGCTACGAGGTTGCTAACAACGCCTACGCCAAGGGCATCGTCCTCACGCTGGCCAACGACACGGTCGGCACCGGCCCACGGCTGCAGATGCTCACCTCAGACGAGGAGGCCAACCGCCGGATCGAAGAAGCCTTCGAGCGGTGGTCAAGGGCGGTCGACCTGCCCGGCAAGCTCCGCACCATGCGCATGGCGCGGGCCGAGAGCGGCGAGGTCTTTGCCCTGCTGATCAGCAACCCGGCGATCGATTCGCCGGTGTCGCTGGACCTCAGGCTCATCGAGGCCGAGCAGGTCACCAGCCCGCTGTCCGCGAACCCCAGCCCCCGCGAGGTTGACGGGATCATCATCGACGGCGCGGGCAACCCCGCGGGCTACCGGGTGCTCCGCAGCCACCCGGGCGACTCATTGTTCTGGAGCGTCGCGTCGGACGCGTCACGGTTCGACACGTTTCCCGCGGCCTCGGTGGTCCACTACTTCCGCCCCGACCGTCCCGGCCAGCTCCGCGGCACACCCGACATCACCCCAGCGCTCCCGCTGTTTGCGCAGCTGCGCCGCTACACGCTGGCGGTGATCGCCGCCGCCGAGACTGCGGCGGACTACGCCGCGGTGATCTACACCGATGCGCCGCCCAACGGTGAGGCCGACCCGCTTGAGCCGATGGACGAGATCGCCCTCGAGCAGCGGATGGCCACCGTCCTCCCGGGCGGCTGGAAGCTGGGGCAGGTACACGCCGAGCAGCCGACGACCACGTACGGCGACTTCAAGCGCGAGATCCTCAACGAGATCGCCCGCTGCCTGAACATGCCCTTCAACGTCGCGGCGGGCAACTCCAGCGGGTACAACTACGCCAGCGGGCGGCTCGACCACCAGACCTACTTCAAGAGCATCCGCGTCGAGCAGGGGCACCTGCAACTGACAGTGCTGGATCGCATCCTTGGCGCCTGGCTGCGCGAGGCCGTGCTGGTCGAGGGGCTCCTGCCGCAGTCGATGCGGCTGGCGAGCAGCGACGCGCCGACGCCGGCGCACACCTGGTTCTGGGACGGCGTGGAGCACGTCGACCCGGCCAAGGAAGCCACCGCGCAGGCCACGCGGCTGGCGAACCACACCACCACGCTCGCCGTCGAGTACGCGCGGCAGGGACGCGACTGGGAGCAGGAGCTCCGCCAGCGCGCCAAAGAGCAGGCCTTGATGAACGCGCTCGGACTTACCCCCGCAACCGCGGCACCCGGCCCCGTGGCTGAGGCCGACGAAGAGGAACCCTCCGATGACCATGATCCGGCAGACACCGCCGCTGCGCATTGAAGCCTCAGCCGTCCTGACCAACCCTCCCGCTCCGCTCGAGCTGACGGCCGTCGCGGAGATCGCCGCGGCCGCGGCGAGCGGCGATGGCGGCACACAATTGCCGCGATTCAAAATGGTGGCGTACACCGGCGGGACCATGCGCGTCTCCGGCTGGCGGCACCCGGTAGTCCTGGACCTCGCCGGCCTGTCGGTCCCCTCGCAGAACCGGCCGATCCGGTTCGCCCACGACGCCGCAGCGGGCGTCGGCCACACCGACGCCATCAAGGTTGAAGCCGGACAACTGGTCGCAGCGGGCGTGATCTCGCGCGACACCGCCGCCGCCCGCGAGGTGGTCGCCTCCTCACGCAACGGGTTCCCCTGGCAGGCCTCCATCGGCGCTGGGGTCGAGGAGTTCGAGTTCATCAAGGAGCACCAGAAGGCGACCGTCAACGGCCAGGAGTTCACCGGGCCGGTCAACGTCGTCCGCAGGGCGACGCTGGGCGAGATCAGCTTCGTTGACCTGGGTGCCGACGGCCGGACCAGTGCCTCCATTGCCGCGCAACAGGGTGACGGCAGCGTCGCCACCGGTGCCGATGCCCCGGCGAACGGCCCGGCCGATGTGGCGGCGATCCGCGCTGCGGCGCTGGCCGAAACCAACCGTATCGCCGCGATCCGCCGCCACTGCGCGGGCCGCCACGCCGACCTCGAGGCCCGGGCCATCCAGGAGGGGTGGGACGCGGTGCGCTGCGAGCTGGAGGTGCTGCGGGCGAACCGCCCCAAGGCTCCGCTCGCTCCGGCGGTGCACGTGCCCGACCACACGCTCACCTCCTCGGTGCTGGAGGCCGCCTGTTTCCTGACGGCGCGGCTGGAGGGCGTCGAGTCGGTCTGCGAGGAGCGGGCCCTGGACGCCGCCAGCCGGCGGTTCCGCGGCGGGATCGGCCTGCAGGAGCTGCTGCTGGAGGCGGCGTGGGCCAACGGGTACACCGGCCGCAACTTCCGCGACAGCCGCGCCGTGCTGCGTGCCGCCTTCGGCGGTGGTGGGGGGGCGGGGGGAGGGGGCGGGGGGGGCGGGTCGATCGAGGCCGGGCTCTCGACCATCGACGTGGCGGGCATCCTGTCGAACGTCACCAACAAGTTCCTGCTGGAGGGCTTCTTCTCCGTCGAGCGCACGTGGCGGAACATCTGCGCCGTCCGCAACGTGTCGGACTTCAAGACCGTCACCAGCTACCGGCTGATCGGCAAGGACCAGTACGAGCAGGTGGCCCCCGGCGGCGAGCTCAAGCACGGCACGCTCGGGGAGGAGAGCTACTCCAACAAGGCCGACACCTACGGCCTGCTCCTGTCGATCGACCGCCGCGACATCATCAACGACGACCTCGGCGCTATCACTACCGTCCCGCGCAAGCTCGGCCGCGGCTCAGGCCTGAAGATCAACGACGTCTTCTGGTCGGTCTTCATGAGCAACGCGGCGTTCTTCTCGGCTGGTAACAAGAACTTTCTCTCCGGCGCCAGCACCAACCTCTCCATCGAGGGTCTCACGGCCGTCGAGCAGATGTTCATGGACCAGGTTGATTCTGACGGGAAGCCGACGGGCATCATGCCCTCGGTCCTGTTGGTGCCCACGGCCTTGTCGGCGATGGCCACGCAGCTCCAGAAGTCGCTGGAGATCCGAGACACCACCGCGAGCACCAAGTACCCGGTGGCCAACCCGCACCAGGGGAAGTTCCGCAGCGAGGTGAGCCGCTACCTGGGCAACAGCCAGTACGGCGGCAACTCCGCCAAGGCGTGGTACCTGCTGGCCGACCCGGGCGATCTGCCGGTGATCGAGGTGGCGTTCCTCAACGGACAGGAGTCGCCGACCATCGAAACCGCCGACGCCGACTTCAACGTGCTGGGCATCCAGATGCGCGGGTACCACGACTTCGGCGTGGCGCTGCAGGACCCGCGCGGCGGCGTCAAGAGCAAGGGCGAGGCGTAAGCACGCCGTCACAACGGCCTCCACACGGCGAGAAGTTCTTCAAGCACACCCCCCCCAGCACGCCCCGGGCCTAGCCCGGCGGCGCAGGAGTTCTCATGGCTGCACAGACACCGGCGAAGTTCGTTCACGACGGCACCATGGTCGACTACACCCCCGGTGCCGACACCCCGGCCGGCGCGGTTGTCGTCCAAACCGACTTGCTCGGCGTGGCTCCAGTCCCGATCAAGGCCGGTCAGCTCGGCGGCCTTTCGGTGGTCGGC
The DNA here is from genome assembly GCA_035626935.1 of Phycisphaerales bacterium. Classification (GTDB taxonomy): domain Bacteria; phylum Planctomycetota; class Phycisphaerae; order Phycisphaerales; family UBA1924; genus JAJTGZ01. The sequence continues at coordinate 10,622 of DASPMT010000201.1, forward strand.
GTGTTCGACTTCCCCAAGGCGATGGGCGCGGGCTCGGGCGCGCCCGCGGGGACGCTGTTCTATTGGGACGCCGCGGCGCTGGCGGCGACCAAGAACGCCGCGGCTGGTGCCAACAAGCTGCTGGGCAAGTCCGTCAAGGCAACGGTGGACGCTGACGGTTTCGTCCGCGTGCGGATGCAGCAGTAAAGCGGGCGGCGCGGAGAGCAGATCGCGGTGAAAGGAGACACACGCTGAACACAGCTGCAAGCACGGCCGCCCCCCCCCGCCTGGCGGTCCTTCAGTACGGCAACGACGACGGCACCTTCAAGGATGTCGCCTACCAGCCGCGCGGGCTGGAGAAGGTCACGCTGTGCGCCGAGGGCCCCAAGCTCGAACCGCTCGAGCACCGCAAGCGCGCCGTCGAGGTGGCTTGCGCGTTGCCGCCCGGCGCTCATTTCGTGGTGAACGCGGAGCACTACGGGCCCAAGAACCTCGGCATCGCCGCCGACATCCTGTCGGCGGTGGCGAAGGCGGCCCCGAGGCTCCAGCGATCCGCGTACCTGCCCGAGCAGAGCCTCAGCGTGCTGGCCGGCGTCGGCTGGGACCCCAAGGGCCGGGCCGCCTCGGTTACTCAGGTCATACAGACGACGCGCACCCTCAAGGCCGCCGGTGCCACGTTCGCGTCGATCGACGGGTACATGCGGCTGGACAAAGGGGAGCAGGGGATCAAGGACTACCTCTCGACGTCCCCCTTCGATGCCTGGTGCAACGCCGTGGGGCAGGCGGCGTCGATCGTTGAGGCCGAGCTGCCGCCGGTCGTATGGGTCTCCAACCGCTTCCACGCCAACGGCCGCGCGCTCCCCGCGGGCAAGCTGGAGCCGTTCGTGCCGCCCGAGACGTTCATGAAGATGGTGCTCTTCGCCGAGGTGCGCGGCTGGAAGACCATCAGCCTGATGGGCTGGTCCGACGCCCTGAAGAAGAGCAGCGGCCGCGGCTTTGCGCCGTTGAGTACACGCGACGAGGCCGACCTGCGGACGCTGAAGAACACCGCCAAGCCCTGAAGGGAGCGACGATGGGCGACCTCCTCGACCGCGGCTCAGCCTTCCTTGAGCGGCAGCGGCACCAGCACCTGAGCCGGCCAGTCGTCTACCGGCGTGGCGGGGACTCGAAGGAGCTCCTGGCCACGGTCGGGCGGACGGAGTTTGAGCAGGCCGACAGCGCCGGGCTGATCCACCGCGTCGAGTCGCGCGACTTCCTCGTGCGCGCGGAGGACCTGGACTTCGGCGCGGGGCCGGTGCTTCCGCGATCCGGCGACAAGGTCCGCGAGACGGAGGGTGGGCGGACGTTCGTGTACGAAGTGAACGCACCAGGGGGGGCGGGAGGGCAGCCTCCGTTCCGCTACAGCGACCCGTACCGACGGACGCTGCGGATTCACACCAAGCACATCGGAACGGAGTCCCCATGAGCAGAACCGAGAGCAACGGCGAGGGAAAGGCCCGGTGGGCGAGCGTGCTGGTGACCCTGCTGCTCGCCGGCGGGGCCATGACGATCCAGTGGGGCGTGGTGACCACCAAGCTGCAGCAGCTTGAGAAGCGCATGGACGAGTTCCTTGGCGAGGCCCGCACCATCCGCAGCGAGTACCAGGCGATGGAGCGCCGCGTCGCCTTCCTGGAAGGGCGCGTGTCGGGAATGGCAGGCGCCAAGGGGCCGACCCCCTGAGCACCATCGTCGCCCTCGCCGACGCGGTTGCCGCGCACGTCAACACGGGCACCTACGGCCAGCCCGTCAACGCGCGCCGCCTCTTCCAGCCGGCCTTTACGCTGGCGGAGTTGTCGGAACTCCGCGTGTCGGTCGTGCCGCGGACCACTACCGTCGCCGTCGCGTCCCGTGACAGCGCCGTGTTCGAGTGTGTGGTGGACGTGGGCGTGCAGAAGAGGCTCGCTGACGAGGCCGAGGCGGAGATCGAGGGGCTGCTCGATCTGGTCGAGCGGATCGCCGACCGGCTGCGCGGCCAGCGATTGGCGGACATGCCCGAGGCCGCGTGGGCGGGCATCGCACACGAACCGGTCGTGAGCAGCGAGGCGCTGGAGCAGCACCGCGTGTTCACCAGCGTGCTGAGCGTGACGTACCGAGTGAGGAGGTAGAGCGTGAACAACCCAGTCATCATGCGCGTGGAGCTGGCAACCAACGCCGCGCCGTTCGTCCCGAAGAGGTTGGTGGCGACGTTCTCGCTGGTCGCTCCGCAGGGCAACAGCGCGGACGTTGTCGTCAGCGACGGCAAGGGCGGCTCGGCCGACCTGCCGCCCGGCTCCCAGTTCCGCTTTGAAAAAGTCGACCTCGCGGAGCTGTCAGTCCGGGGAAAAGCCGGCGAGGAGGTCTTTGTGGTGGGCCACACGGCCTGACCCCGGAGGACCTCTGCGATGTCGATCAAGCTGGGCATGGAGGCGAAGCTGCTCTTCAAGAGCGGCGGGCAGGCCGGGGCGGGCGCATGGACCGCCCTGAGCAACGCCAAGGACGTGACGCTCAACCTGGAAGCCGGCGAGGCGGACGTGACCACCCGCGCCAACAACGGATGGCGAGCCACGGCCGCCACGCTCAAGGAGGCGAGCGTCGAGTGGGAGATGGTCTGGAACACCGACGATCCCGCGTTCAAGGCGATCAAGGACGCGTTCTTCAGCAACGCCAAGATCGGGCTGCAGGTGCTCGACGGGACCGGCGGCCAGGGGCTGCAGGCCGACTTCTCCATCACCAACTTCTCCCGCAACGAGCCGCTGGAGGAAGCGATCACCGTGTCGGTCACCGCCAAGGTGACCTACTCCGCCACCGCACCGACGTGGATCGGCGAGTAACCCCCACACGCACCCCAAGCGAACCACCCGGAGACACCATGCACACTTTCAAGGACAACACCGGCCGCCAGTGGTCGGTCGAGATCAACGTCGCGGCGCTCAAGCGCGTCCGCGGGCTCACCGGCACCGACCTGATGCAGGTCATGGAGGGCACAGGCGGGCTGATCGAGAAGCTCATCCGCGACCCCGTGCTCCTGTGCGACGTGGTCTACGCCCTGTGCAAGCCGCAGGCCGACGCCGCCAGCCCGGCGGTGAGCGACGAGGAATTCGGCCGCGCGATGGCGGGCGACGCCATCGAGGCGGCGACGGGCGCGGTACTGGAGGAACTGGTCAGTTTCTGCCCGAGCCCGAGGGACCGGGCGAACCTCGGGCGGGTGCTGGCGGCGACGCGGAAGGTCATGGACCGGGCGCGGGACCTGGTGGAGAAGAAGCTCGACAGCGGCGAACTGGATCGGCTGGCCGACCGGCTGCTGCAGAGTGCTGGCGCCTCGTCTACCGCAGCGCAGGCGTCCTCGGCATCGACCCCGGACCGCTGACGCTCCGCGAGCTGGTGGCCATGCTCGACGGCCGCCAGCGGCACGACTGGTCCATCGCCGCGAGCCTCATGGCGGTCATCGCCAACACCAACCGCGACCCCAAGCGCGGTCGACCGCTCAAGCCCAGCGACTTCGACCCCTTCGCCCGCCATGCACGCACCACCGCGCCGGTCAAGGTGCCGGTGTCGGTGCTCAAGGACGTGTTCATCCTCGGACGCATGCCGTCCATCCCGCCCCCCCATCTTCCCAAGGAGACTGATTGATGACGACCCGCCACTACGTGTACATCGCCGCTCTCGTCCTGCTCGCGCTCACGCTCGCCGCCTGCGTCGGCTTCGACCTGGGCGACTTGGTCAAGGTCAAGACGCCCAACACGATCCAGCAGACCACCGGTCTCCCTTCCACCCTCAGCCTCAACGAGGCGGAGACCGAGTACCAGAACTGGTTCACGCAGACGCAGACGACCGGCGCGCAGTGGAAGGGGAACATCGAGAAGGCCGGCGAGATCAGGGGCCTGCTCGGCCAGCTCACGCTCTCGGGGCTCGATTCGATCGGTCCCACGCTCGCGGGCCTGCCGGTCCTGGGCCCGTCGCTCCCGGCGCTGACGGGGCTGGTCGGCCTGTTCGTCGGGTCGGGCCGGCTGCGCAAGGAGAAAGAGGCGTCCTTCAACAAGGGCCTTCAGCGTGGGCGTGAGATCGTCACCACGACGCTCCCCAGCGGCACGGCCGCTGACGCCGCAGGGGCCACCGCGTGATCACCATGCGGATCAAGGACGTGTTCTTCGACCGCCACGTGGTGATGGCGGCGGTCGGGAACGCCAAGCGGAAGGCGCTCAGCAAGGCGGGCGCCTTCATCCGGACGGCGGCGCGGACCAGCATCCGCAAGCGGAAAGGCTCCGCGCCGCCGGGCTCTCCGCCGCACTCGCACGAGGGGAGCCTGCGGCGGCTGATCCTCTTCGGGTACGACAAAGCGGCCGACTCGGTTGTCGTCGGGCCCGTGGGGTTCAAGAGCAGCGAGGCCCCGAGTGCGCTGGAGCACGGTGGCCAGGCCACCGTGCTCTCGCGCAAGGGGGGCAGGCTCCAAGCACGCAAGGTCTCCATCCAGCCGCGTCCGTTCATGGCCCCGGCCTTGGAAAAGGAGCGGCACAAGCTGCCGCCGCTGTGGCGGAACTCGGTGAGGAAGGGGTAGACGTTGGCCGACACTCGGGGCATCAGGGCGGGGCGGGCCTTCGTCGAGCTGGGCGTCAGCGACAGGCTCACCGCTGGCCTTCGCGCCGCACAGAAGAAGCTCGAGAGCTTCGGCGCGGGGCTCCGCGCCGTCGGGACGCAGATGGCCGGCGTCGGTCTTGCGGCGCTGGCGACGCTGGTGGGGACGGCCAAGACCTTCTCCGACGTCGGGGACATGCTCGACAAGATGAGCCAGCGGACCGGGCTGAGCGTCGAGTCGCTCTCGGAGCTGGGCTTCGCCGCCGACCTGTCCGGTACGGACCTTGAGACGCTCGAATCCGGCGTCCGCAGCATGCAGAAGACCCTGGTGAAGGCCGCCGAGGGGTCCAAGGAGGCCGGCGAAACGCTGCAGCTGCTCGGCCTGACCGTGGCGGACCTCGCCAAGCGGTCGCCCGAGGGGCAGTTCAAGCTGCTGGCCGACCGCATCGCCGCCGTGCCCGACCCGGCGCTGCGGGCCGCGCTGGCGATGGAGGTGTTCGGCAAGGCCGGCACGAAGCTGCTGCCTCTAATGAAAGACGGTTCCGCGGGCATCGAGGAGATGCAGCGGCAGGCCCGCCGGCTGGGGCTGACGGTGAGCACCGAGACCGCCCGCGACGCCGCCGAGCTGAACGACGCGCTGGGGACGCTCTGGGCCGTCCTCAAGCACGGCGTCTTCACCATCGGCGGCGCGCTGGCCCCGACCATCAAGGAGCTGGCGGAGCAGGTCACCCGGATCGTCGTGAACGTCACCGCCTGGATCAAGAAGAACCGGGAGCTGATCGTCTGGGCGTTCAAGGTCGCCGCGATCGTCGCGCTGGTCGGTGTGGCGCTTGTGGCCTTGGGCGTCATCATCGCCGGCATCGCCGCGGGGATCGGCGTGGCCGCGACCGTCATCAGTGGCATCGGCGCGGCCTTCGGTGTCATCGCCTCGGTCATCGGGGCCATCCTGACCCCCGTCGGGTTGGTCATCGCGGGGGTCGTGGCGCTCGGGACTACGCTGCTGATCGTGACGGGTGCGGGCGGCGCGGCCCTGAAGTGGCTGGGCGAGCGGTTCACCGAGCTGAAGGAATGGGTGGGCAAGGTGGTCGGCGGCATCGCGGACGCGCTCGCCGCCGGCGACATCGCGCTGGCCGCGGAGATCCTCTGGCTGGCCCTCAAGGTCGTCTGGCAGCAGGGGATCGCGTGGCTCAACAAGCTGTGGCTGGGTGCGAAGGAGTTCTTCGTTTCCACCGCCTACGCCATGTGGTACGGCTCGCTGGCGGTCGCCGAGGATGTCTTCCACGCGTTGGAGGTGGCCTGGATCGAGACCACCGCCTTCCTCAGCAAGGCCTGGACCAACTTCGCCGCCGGGTTCCAGATGATCTGGGAGCAGGCGTCAAGCTGGGTCGCCAAGCGCATGCTGGAGATCCAGGGGCTCTTCGACAAGGGGCTCGACGTGAGCGCCGCCAAGAAGGCGGTGGACCAGCAGCTCGACGCCCGGATGGTCGAGCTTGAGAACGCCGCCCAGCAGGCGGTCGCTGCCCGGGAGAAGCAGCGGGAGGCGGAGCGCAAGCAGGCCGCGGACCTGCACGAGGCGACGCTCGGGGTGATCGGGCAGGGGTTCGAGGACGCCCAGTCGGCCCTCGGCAAGCAGACCGACGCGGGGCTCGCGGAATCGCAGGCGGCGCTGGACGCGGCGAAGAAGCGGCTGGCCGACGCGATCGAGGAGGCCCGCCGCAAGCGCGAGGCGGCCGAGGCGGAGAAGGGGCCGCGGCGCACGCCGGCGGACCTGCTGGCGGAGTTCGAAGACCGGCTGTCGGGCCTAGGCGATGCCATCGCCAAGGGGATCAGCGTCAGCGGCACGTTCAACGCCGCGGCGGTGGCTGGGCTAGGGAGCGGCAGCGACGCCGCCGAGCGCACGGCGAAGGCGACCGAGCAGACGGCCAAGAACACCAAGCGGATTCTCGACGCCCGCGTCGACAACGGCATGCGATTCGCCTGACGGCCGAGCGAGAAGGCGGGTAGATGCCCGTCGACGTGATGGAGAAGTTCGAGAGCCGCCGCTCGACCAAGGCGACGCAGGCGACCCAGTCGTCGGCCGAGCTTGGGTACATCGTGCGCGGCACTGACGACGACTTGGCCGCCCGCACCGCCGCGGAGACGGCTTCCCCGTCCAGCTACGACGGGCTGCCCCGCCAGAGCGTCCAGGTCGAGCCGCTGGGACCGCAGCTGTGGGACGTCGCGGTGCGGTACGGGTTGAGCGACGGCAGCAGCAGCACGCCGTCACCGGGTGAGTCCTCCTTCGCCTTCGAGACCGGCGGCGGCACCCAGCACGTCACGCAGAGCCGTCAGACCGTCGCCCGCCACGCCCCGGCCGGCGCAACCGCCCCTGACTTCCACGGCGCGATCGGCGTCACCGCGGACGGCGTCGACGGCGTGGACGTCACTGTTCCTGTCTACCAGTTCTCCGAGACGCACTACTTCGCTGACGCCGCGGTGACCAGC
>DASPMT010000202.1:0-3657 GCA_035626935.1 Phycisphaerales bacterium
GTTCCACCCTGTCGCCGGGCTGCACGCGTTTGACGGCCACCGCGTGCCAAGCTTCGTCGCCCACAATGGTGAAGGTCGCGCCCGCGGCGGGCGGAGCGTGGTCGAGGGTGAGGCGGTGGGGGCTCAAGCCGGAGGGTATTGCCGGCGGGTGGCCGTCCCAGGCGGCAAAGGCCCAAGTCCGGTAATCGTCCGGTCTTGAGTTTCCGGCCTACCTGCACGATGATGATGACGACCGACCGCCCTGGAATGGGCCGGTCTAGCAAATGCCCGTCGACACAACCACCCCGGTGCCGGACGAGCTGGACGCGCGCGTCGAGCAGATGCTCGCGCACATGGACCGGGTTCACGCCGAGGTGGTCAACCGGCTCGGCGAGGCGACCGATGAATCAACTCAGGCGTCCTCTCCCGCTTCCGACGAGTCTCCGCCCGCGCCGCCTCCAGCGGCTGAGCCGGCAGGCCTCGACGCGGAAGTGGAGAAGGCGCTGAGCAGGGCCGCCGATGCGGCCAGGACTACCGCTGCCGAGCCCGGCAGCAACGGAGCGGACGTGCCTACGGCGACGATCAAGGAGCTCGACGAACGGTTGGCCGACACGGTGAGCACCGAGCCGGTTGACGACGATTTCGCCGACGGCTCCTCGCTTGTCGAGGGCCAGAGTCTTGACGTTCCGCTCCCGCCCGGCAGCGCGGCCGAGGCTCTCAAGGCCGCTGTCGGCGAACCACCCGCCGCCGCAGTTCCAGCGGTTCCCCAGCCTGCGCCCGTGGCCGCCCCTGCGGCGCCGGCTCCGGTCACTGCGCCTGCACCCGCGCCCGCGGTGAAACCGGCCCCTGCGCCCGCGTCAAAGCCCGCACCGGCGCCGGTGAAACCGGCGGTTGTCGCGGCTCCTGCGAAACCAGCGGGCCCGACCGTCGCCGATCGGTTCTGGCGGATCGCCACCCCGGTGATGGAGCCGATCGCCGTTCGCCTGGGCAAGCTGCCCGTGAGCTTCCAGCACACGGTGGGATGGATCGGCATCGTCACGCTGTTCATGGCGGGCGCGACGTGGGCGTACGTCGTCTTCTTCCAGGAGACGCGTGTCGCCAGCCACATCATGGAGCAGGAGAAGGCGGACGCGGCGGAGGATGGTGGGCACGGGAAGCCCGAGGCGAATAAGGCGGGGGCGGGTCATGACGACAACCGCTCAGCAGCGCCTGCGTCACACGACGAAAAGAAACCTGCGTCGCACGAGGCACCGAAACCCGCCGATGCGAAGGGTGCCCACGACGCCGGGCACAAGCCTGAAGCCCCCGCGCCGAGTGGCCATTGATCGCGCGGGCCGAGCGGAGCTTCTCCTTATTCTCAACGCTCGCCGCTTCATCCATACATCCGGGTGAAAGGATAAAACATTTTCGCGCGGGCGCTTGACGGAGCGAGCGGCGTGATTTACGCTCCGGGTGCATCAAGAGTCCCGGGCCTCACGAGGGTCCGGGCGGCAACCGAGCGGTCCAAAGGACATTGGGACAACCGCCGCGGTGCCGAGGCCAACCTGACGGCTCGCAAGAGCCTTCAGATCCGATGCGGCGGCCGCGCGTGCGGTCAGCAAACTGGGTTGAGCGTTTCAGCCCCGTCCGCCGTCCTGGCTTATGACAGCTCTTGGTGCTTGGAGGCCTCGCATGGCCCTGCAAGCACCGGTCGTTTCCTCTTCCACCCCTGCTGCCCCCGCTGTTGAGAGTCACGGGCAGAAGCCCGCGGGCAAGCGCCCCCGCGTGACCAAGGCATCGCATCACGCGACGAAGGCGGTCCATGGCGGCCAGGAGCCGTGCCCGCTGACGGGCTCGATCACCACGCCGATCTTCCAGACGACGACGTTCGTGCAGGACGGTGTCGGCGGGAGCAAGGGGTACTCGTATTCCCGTTGCGGGAACCCAACGGTGGCGGCGCTCGAGAAGGCGCTTGGCGCCTTGGAGGATGCCCCGCCGGCGGTCGCGTACTCGACGGGCATCGGCGCGGTGGCGGGCCTCTTCTTCGCGCTGCTCAAGTCGAGCGACCACGTGGTCGTGGGCGACGTGATCTACGGCGGCACGACGCGCCTGCTGCAGCAGATTCTTACGCCTTTGGGCGTGCGGGCGACCTGGGTGGATACGTCCGACCCGGCCGCGGTTGCCAGGGCGATCGAGCGGGGCACCAAGCTGGTGCTGATCGAGACGCCGGGCAACCCGACCCTCAAGCTCACCGACGTCGCGGCGATCGCGAAGGTAACCAGGGCCGCGGGCGTGCCGCTCGCGGTGGACAACACGTTCTTCACGGCCACGCTGCTGCGACCGCTTGACTTGGGCGCCGACATCAGCGTCTACAGCACGACCAAGTACATCGAGGGGCACAACGCAACCGTGGGCGGCGCGGTGGTGACCAGGGACGAGGCGCTGCTGGAGCGCCTTCGGTTTGTCCGCAAGAGCCTGGGCGGCATCCAGCTCCCCTTGGAGGCGTGGCTAACGCTCCGCGGCATCAAGACGCTGCCGCTGCGGATCGAGCGGCACTGCCGCAGCGCCCAGCAGATCGCCGAGTGGCTCGAGCAGCACCCCGCGGTATCGCGCGTGCTCTACCCGGGGCTGAAGAGCTTCCCGCAGGCGGAGTTGGCGCGGAAGCTGCACACGGGCGGATTGCACGGCGGCATCATTACCTTCGAGCTCCACGGCGGGACCGACGCGGCGCTGACGTTCGTCAAGAACGTGTCGCTCTGTTCGCTGGCGGAGAACCTGGGCGCCGCCGAGACGCTGCTGACGCACCCGGCGACGATGACCCATGGCGACGTGCCCCGCGCTCAGCGCGAGGCCGCTGGGATCAGCGACGGCCTCGTCCGCCTGAGCGTGGGGCTTGAGGATCCTGACGACATCATCGCCGACCTGCGCGAGGCGCTCGCGACGGTCGGCTGACGTTCGTTCTTTGGCCGCGGGCGGGGCCGGCCATGTGCTCGGCCGGCTCCGCACCGGGCCCGCGATTTCGGCGGCGCAGCGCACGGAAGTTGAAGCACAGTGGCACGCGCAGCGCCTGCCTTCATCGCGTTTGCGCTACGCCGAGCGCCTCCCCTCCCCCTTCCCCCCATCGCAATCAACGCCGCGGCCGGTTACTTCCTGGGCGCGGTTCGGAAGAGAACCATGTGCACCGCTAACGAAACCAACACCGTCGTTCTCAAGCTCGGCGGGTCCGTGCTCGCCCGCGACGCGTCACTCCCCGCGGCAGTCAGCGAGGTTTACCGGCACCTGCGCGAGGGCAAACGCGTGGTGGCCGTCGTCTCGGCGATCGGCGAGACCACCGATGAGCTGCTAGGCCGTGCCCGTGCCGTTTACGAGCAGGCCGACGACCAGACGCTCGCGGCGCTGCTCGCCACGGGCGAGCACACTTCCGCCGCCCTGCTGACGCTTGCGCTGCGGCGAGCTGGCGTCAATGCCACCAGCCGCAGCGTTGAGCAGATCGGTCTCCTGGCGAGCGGGCCCCGATTGGACGCGGAGCCGCTCGCCCTTGACACTCGGGCGCTCTGGAGCGCTCTGGAGCAGGCGGCGGTGGTGGTCGTGCCCGGGTTCCTCGCCCGGCTGGCGGACGGCTCGCCCGCGACTTTGGGGCGCAGAGGGAGCGACCTGACGGCGATCTTCGTGGGCGCCCGATTGGGCGCACCGGTCACC
>DASPMT010000203.1:0-2925 GCA_035626935.1 Phycisphaerales bacterium
TCGAGCAGTACGCGGCCGAGGAAGCGGCGGCAGCGGCGGCGGTGTACGAGCAGGAAGCGGCCGAGCTTGAGGAGCGGGCCGCGTCGATGCGGACCGTGCTGATTGGCGATGACGATCCCGCCGCCGCCACGCTGCTGATCAAGCGCGCTCAGGAGGCGCTCAAGGCCCGATTGGGGCGTGGGGGGTCCATCGATACCCCCGACACCACCGAGGCCCCTTCTCGGCCCGCTGAGCGCGTCTCAGCGGCATCCGACGCATCGGACGCGGACGCACCGGCATCGTAAAACCGGCACCCGCCCGGACCGCACCCGGCGCACCCGCATCGGAGGGCGAGAGCGCGCGAGGGAGTCGTAAAGGAGTCACCCCGCTATGGCTGTCACCCAGAAGCTCCTGCGCCGGTTGCAGATCGGGCAGGAAACCACCAAGGGCACCGAGGTCAACGCCACCAAGGTGTTGATCGTCAACGATATCGCCTTCGACCTGGCGCCCACGATCTACCACCCCAGCCAGGACCTGGGCATCCTCGCCGACCGCGACATGGGCGTGGAGACCGCCCGCCATGTCAACTGGTCGGCCAACGGCGATCTGTCGTTCGAGGAGGCCATCTACTGGTTCAACATGGCCCTCAAGAAGGTCACGTTGCCGACCGGGGCGATGGCCGATAAGACCTGGACCTTTACCCCTGCCGCCGCCGGCTCCGACGACTTCATGACCTACACCATGGAGACGCGGCACAGTGACGGCACCAACAACATCGACCGCACCATGACCTATGGCATGTGCACGTCGTTGGAGTTGTCGGCGTCGCTCGATCAGCAGGTGACGCTCAAGGCGGAGGGCTTCGTCAAGAACGAGGCGAGCACGGCGATCACGGCCGCGCTCACCATCCCCACCACCTTCACCATTCTCGCGTCCCAGGACTTCAAGCTCTACTCGGACCCCAACTGGGCCGGGCTGGGCACCACCCAGATCACCGGCCAGGTGTACGGGTTCACCTGGAAGCTGATGACGGGCTTGGCCCCCGCGTTCTATCTCGATGGGGCCAAGACTATGACCCGCCACCGCCGCGTGCGGCGTGCGGTCGAGCTCACCCTGCAGCTCGACCAGGAAGCCTCAAGCGGCCTGGCCGAAACGATGCGGTCGCGCCTGACCTCGCGCGCCTCGTCGTTCATCCAGCTGGAGGCCTTGGGCGCGGTGTTGGGCGCGGGCAACTACAAGATCGAGCTGGACGGGCATTACGCCGTCGATTCGGTGGGGCCGCCCACCGACCACGAAGGCGAGGATGCCGTGACCGTGCGGCTCCGGTCCAAGTACGACCCCACCGGCGCGCAGGACGTGCGCGCCGTGGTGGTCAACGCCTCGGCCACCCTGGTCTAACGATCAGGATCTGCGCCACCCGTGGCGGCGTGTGATGGCCGCGCCGCCACGGGAACCCCCCACCCATCGCATCGGAGGTAGCGCACCCCATGTCTGAGCGTGACTTTCTCGACTATGACGATCTGTACAAGTCCAAGGTGAAGTTGCCGCCCATCAAGTGGGGCGACCGCGAGTTCGACGTGTGGTACCGCCCTGGCGTGATCACCGGTGAGTTCGAGGACGTGCTCACCGCCATGCGCCAGCTGCCGGGCGGCCCCACCCGCTCCATGCACTTCCTGTTCGAGCAATGTCTGGTCGAATGGACCCTCACCGGCGATCTCGCCGGCGACCCCGAGATTACCGCCGTCGTGCCGGACGAGCAGGACGGGCGCGTGCTCTCCGACGAGGAGAAATTCAAGCTGCTGGAAGCGCGCGGGCGGCGGGCGGTGGAGATGGCAACGCCGCGCCCGATGGTGCTGGGCGAGCCGCACCAGGTGTTGCCGATTGAGCGGCGCACATTCATCCGGCTGCCGATCAAGCTGCAGCGGGCGATCTACAACGCGATCTACGGAGATGTGGTCGTGGGGGAAGTGTAGTCCGCGACGCCGTGCGCTGGATGCTGACGGGCGGCGCGGAGGGTTCCCCGCCGCCCCGCTTCTACTCCGTGATCAAGGCAGCGCGGGCGCTCAACACCCAGCCGTGGGAGCTGCGCAAGCAGCACCTGATCTGGGAGACCTGGGCCAACACCACCGACAGCATCGACGCGGAGTACGAGCATGAAGCCAGCGCCAACCGCGCACTTGCCAAGGCCGGACGCAACCGGGCACGGGCGCTGCGCAATCAGGGTGGCGGCGCGTATGGCCCCGGTGCGGCCCGACTGTTGGGGCGGCGGCGCGGCTTCCGCACTAGCAGCAGCGGCAGCGGCGGCGGTTCGCGGACAGGTCCAAGCAACACCAGTGCAGGCGTGGCATATGCCCGGCCCGCGCTGGGCGGCGATCCGGTGCCGATCACGAAAGGGCCCTTGATCATGCCCCGTGGCGGCCTGGTGCTGGATGCCGCCGCGATCATGGCCCGGTACGGCGTGGCGGAGCACGTGTTCCCCGAGCCCGAGCCAGAACCGGAGTCAGCGTCAGGAGCGGAAGCACCTTAGCGGTACGCACGGTCCCTGTCCGGGACGCATCGGAGGCAGAACGGACACCCCGCCGTGAGTTTTGACGAGGCCGTGCTGTATCGCATTGGAGTCGATACCGCCGCTGCACGCCGTGAAGTTGACGAGCTGGTCAAGAAGCTCGATGGGTTGGACGGGCACGTCGGCAAGTTCGGCCGCTCGTCCAGCAGCTCCTTTGGCGGGGCCAGCAAGGCGGCATCCGGCTTCGCCGGCACGCTCATGTCGGTCGGGCGCGGGGTGGGCATCGTCGCGGCGGGCGTACTGGTGGCCGAAGCCGCGATGAAGGGGTTTGAGATCGCCACCACCGCCGCCGGCTCGGCGCTGCGGGCAGTGATCCAAACCGGCATCTCCTTCAACTCGATGATGCAGAACGCCGAGATCGGCTTTGCCGGGTATCTCGG
>DASPMT010000204.1:0-5743 GCA_035626935.1 Phycisphaerales bacterium
CCGCGGTTGAAAAGGGCCTGATCGACGCGCTGTCGAGCCGCTACGTCAATCCCATGACGGCAAAGCCGCTCCCCATAGACCCTGTTTCCCGGGCTCCGCTCGACCGGGCGTACGCCGACGCGATGGCGACGGTGCACCGGCGTTTCCCTGACGATGTGGACGTCGCGACCCTTTACGCCGAGGCGCTGATGGACCTGCGCCCATGGGACCTTTGGTCACTGGACGGCAAGCCGCGGCCTGAGACGGAACGGATCGTTTCGCTGCTGGAAGGAGTTCTGGCTCGTAGCCCGGATCACCCGGGTGCGAACCACTACTACATTCACGCGGTCGAGGCGTCTCCTGCGCCCGAGCGGGCCGAGGCGGCCGCGACACGGCTGCGCACGCTCGCGCCGGGGTCGGGTCACCTGGTGCACATGCCGGCGCACATCGACGTTCGGCTGGGGCGGTGGAACTTGGCGGCGGAGCAGAACGTCGCGGCGATGGCGGTGCACGACGCGTACTTGAAGGCGTCGCCCCAGCAAAGGCTGTACCGTGCGTACATGCTGCACAACCAGCATTTCCTTTCCTACGCGTGCATGATGGCCGGACGGAGCACCGAATCGATCGCGGCGGCCCGCGGCATGGTGCGGTCGATCCCGGAGTCGTTCATCGCGGACTTTGCGCCGGTAGCGGACGCGTACACGCCGATCGAGGTCGAGTCGCTGGTGCGATTTGGAAGGTGGGACGAGCTGCTGGCCGAACCGGAGCCTCGCGCGGAGCTGCCGATCACCCGTTCGGTGTGGCGTTTTGCGAGGGCAACGGCGATGGCGGCCAAAGGAGACGCGATCGCTGCGCGGGCAGAGCAGGCGAGGTTCCGCGAGTACGTCGCGCGGGTGCCCGCGGGCGCGATGATGGCGATCAACCCGGCCGAGAAAGTGCTGAGGATCGCTGACGAGATGCTGGAGGGAGAGATCCTGTACCGCGAGGGAGATGTTAACGGCGCCGTCAGGCGGCTGCGTGCGGCGGTCGCCATCGAGGACACGCTGATGTACATGGAGCCGCCGGACTGGGTGATCCCCGTGCGGCATGCGCTGGGAGCGATTCTCGTTGCCGGCGGCCGGCATGCGGAGGCGGAGAGCGTGTACCTGGAGGACCTGCGGCGGTGGCCGGAGAACGGGTGGTCGCTTTCGGGCTTGACGCGGTGCCTGGAGGGGCAGGGGAAGCGGAGTGAAGCGGAAGCGGTGCGGAAACGGTTTGAGGCGGCTTGGAGCCGGGCGGACGTGAGACTGGAATCGAGCTGTTTCTGCGTGCGAGAGACGAGGCCCTAGCACGAGGCGGGCTCGTGCTCCACGGACCGCCGGCTCGAGTTTGGCGTACCTGGTCTGCGCACACTGTTGCCGTTCGATGGGCATGAATGGGCGTGCTCGATGAGCGACTCCGTGCAGATGCCTCGCCTCTTTCCAGGCTCTTCGGGAAAACAGACGAAGCTGCTGCAGGCGCTGATGCGCGGCCTGGAGGACGTGGCGCGTGTCGAACCGTGGACGACGTCGTTCAATCCCGGGACCACGACGCTCGAACGCCTGGTTGAACTGACGCGCGAGGTCGACTTTGCGGCGTTCGTTTTCGCACAGGACGACTGGACAACGAACACCGCGGCTGCTGAGGCCGCGCCTGAGTGGTCAGGCGTCTGCCAGGGACAACGTGGTGTTCGAGGGGGGCCTGTTCGGAGGGGTCCTGGGCATGTGTCGAACGTTCATCCTGCACGCGAGCGGCGCGAAGCTTCCGACCGACCTCCTCGGCCTTACGTGCGTGCGTTACGACGGGTCGGCCGCGGCGCCCGCGATCAAGGTCGTTTGCGAGAAACTGCGCGGCGCGATGGAAAACGAAGGGCGCCTCAGCCGCGTCGAGGGGACGTGGTGGCAGTTCGCGTTGACGGCGCGGACCAAGAAGGAGCCTTCGGCGGTGAGCCTGCTGAGGATCTCTCGCGACCGCAACGGGGCGCTGGAGCTGACCGGTCGTGCGTGGCAGGAGGACGCCACCCTGTCGGGGCGGTATTGGAGCGAGGCACTGAAGGAGAGGCCCGACTCTTCCGGCGTCTTCTTCTACTGGGGAGGCGAGCGCCCGCTGCACCCGGACGCGCCGCAGCTGGAGAGGACTGGAGAGATCCGATTAGAGTCGGCGGACCGGGCTGCGGGGTACTTCACGACGCGCACGGAGAGCTCGCACGCTCGCACGTCCTGTATTTTCTTGCGTGCCGATCCGGACGATGCCGGTATCCTTGATGGTCGCGACGACCAGAAACGCGTGGAGCTCATCGCTGAGCGGCTGAAGAGCTGGAAATCGATGAAGAGCACCTGAGTCTCCTTTTCGGAAGCGTTCGTTGAATCTGAGTGACAAGTCGAACCGTCTAGAAGCGAGAAACGCCATGCGCTACGTCGATGACATGGGCGGGGCAGAAGGAAAGCGGTTGGGGCCCAGGCCGGGCGAGGGGGCCGTCGTGCATAGCTCCTCGGGCGAGGCCGATTTCGACGGCCTGCCCGGCGACCAGATGCCCGGGCGGCAGGCGGTGAAGCGGAAGCTCGATGAGGATGCGCCCGCTCCGCCGGCGAAGTCGGCGGACTGAATTACGCCGGACGACCCGCGACCAACGCAAGTCGTCGCGCCG
Source organism: Phycisphaerales bacterium (assembly GCA_035626935.1). Classification (GTDB taxonomy): domain Bacteria; phylum Planctomycetota; class Phycisphaerae; order Phycisphaerales; family UBA1924; genus JAJTGZ01. The sequence goes on from DASPMT010000204.1 coordinate 2,645, forward strand.
CTCCGGCGAACGTACCGGGGACGGCGACGGTGTTCATCGGTGCGGGCGGCCGCGAATCCGGGGGTGATGCCGTCATCCTTTCCGCTTCACCATCTCGGTGATCCAAATGGGAGCGAACGGCGAGGTGCATCCCTTTGACACCGGGTAGTCGCGGTAGACGCCCAGCTTCTCACCGATCGCGACGGCCCGCTTTCGGTGCTTGGGAAAGTTGATCCCGATCTGCGCAAGCGCGTTGTTCATGGTCCACTGCGCGTGCGGGTGGGCGCCGCCCATCTCAGACTCGATGCGGCCGAGGAACGTGGCGGCGTCGAGGTCTCCGGTGCCTTTGGCGAAGTGGTCAGCGGTCAGGCTCCACCCGGCGCGGGCGGCCATCGGATTCCTGTCGGCCATCCACCGCTGGCGGAGGGCCTCTTTGGCGGGGTGATGCTTGACGATGTAGGCGTTCACCCAGTCGGCGACGTGCACGAAGGTGATCGACCGCACCAGTTCGTCAAGCTCGTCCGCGGAGAGGTCCTTCGGCTTGAGCATCAACGCCGCGAGCAGCTGAGCATCGATGTTCCCGGTCTTCCAGAGGGCGAGGCAGAGCGTGCGGTCGGCTTTGATCTTCTTTGCGAGTGTGCGAATGTCGCCCATGGCGACGCCGAACTGGTTGTCGCCGGCGCCATGCCTGGTGTTGTGCGCGCGCCGCTTATCGTCGCCTAGGGCCTTGAGTTCCTTCAGGACCTCTTTCGGAGTCATGGCCGGGATGGTAGTGTGCAAAACGAACAACCCCCGGGTCTTGCGACCCAGGGGCGTCCAATAGCGGGGGCAGGATTTGAACCTGCGACCTCCGGGTTATGAGCCCGACGAGCTACCAGGCTGCTCTACCCCGCAATCTGCTTCGACCATAGATCTCAATGCAGAAAGAGTCAAGCTTGAGGGGGTGGGGCGCGGTGCCGGACGGACGTGAGCGTCGGCGGTGACAAACGGGCTCCGCGCTGTTCCCCCCGCGAATCGCGCGGCCGGAAAGCCAGCTTTTCCGGGTGTCGGAGAGGTCGCACGTGAAGGACGACTGGCGAAGCCGGTCGACTGGTGAGCCGACACGCCGGGCGTACCATCGGCCCCCATGGCATCCGAAACGCTTAACGTGCTCCTGGTCGGCGGTGGTGGTCGCGAGCACGCGCTGGCGTGGAAGCTGAAGCAGTCACCGCGCTGCGGGACGCTGTTCGCAACGCCCGACGGGATGAGCAACCCCGGGATCGCCGCGCTCGCCAAGGCGGTCGATATCCCGTGGGACCTCAAGGACGCGTTCCGCATCCAGCGCTGGTGCGTCACCAACCGCATCGGGCTGGCGGTCGTCGGACCCGAGGAGCCGCTCTGCATGGGGCTGGCGGACATCCTGCGGGGAGAGGACACGACCGGGGTTGGCGGCGGGTTGGGCGGGGCGGTGCCGGCCGTCTTCGGGCCCAATCGCCAGGCGGCGCAGTTGGAGGGGGACAAGGCTTTCTGCAAGGAGGTGCTGCGGCAGGCCAGCGTGCCGACCGCCGAAGGCCGGAGCTTCTCGGATTACGAGTCGGCGCGAAAGTTCCTCGACTCCAGGGCGGAGGCGCACGTGATCAAGGCGTGCGGGCTGGCGAAAGGGAAGGGCGTGTTCGTCCCCTCGTCGCAGGCAGAGGCGGTCGAGGCGTTGGACCGGATCATGCTGAAGAAGGAGTTCGGCGACGCGGGGAACAAGGTGCTGATCGAGGAGAAGCTTAAAGGGCGCGAGGTGTCGGTCTTTGCGCTGGTGGACGGTCGGACGATCTACGTGCTGGAAACCTGCCAGGACCACAAGCGGCTGCGCGACGGGGCGCAGGGCCCCAACACCGGCGGGATGGGGGCGATCTGCCCCGCGCCGCAGGCGTTCATCGACGATCGGATGCTCGACCGGATCCAGCGCGAGGTGCTGGTGCCGACTATCGACGCGATGAAGCGGGACGGGATCGAGTACAGCGGCGTGCTCTACGCGGGGATCATGCTGACGCCCGGCGGACCGAAGGTGCTGGAGTACAACTGCCGCTTCGGCGACCCCGAATGCCAGACGCTGATGGCTCGGCTGGACACAGATCTGGTGGACGTGTGTGAGGCGGTGGCCACGAGGAGGCTGGACGAGGTTGATCTGCGGTGGAAGAGCGGCGACGCATCGACCGCCGCGTGCGTGGTAATGGCTGCCGAGGGTTACCCGGAGAGGCCGCGGAGCGGCTCGGTGATCACGGGACTGGAAGCGGCGGAGGAGACGGGTTGCCGCGTGTTCCACGCTGGAACAAAGCGGAACGAAAAAGGCGAGATCGTCACCAGCGGCGGGCGGGTGCTGAGCGTTGTGGGCACCGGCAGGGACGCGGACGCGGCACGGGAGGCGGCGTACCGGGGGGCTGAGAAGGTGCGGTTTGCGGGGATGCAGATGCGACGCGACATCGGCACCGACACCGTGGGTTGACGCAACTGAGCCGTGGAACTTGCTCGATTGGGCGGGCGAACGGGGATTCCTGAGGTAGACTGTCGGGCCTGCGCTGCCGCGCTTTGCGGCGGGAGGTCTTATCAAAGGAAGGGTGCACCATGGCTTGTGTACGTTCGCGTGCGGCTCTGCGCCTGGTGGCGATCGCGGGTGTCGCTTCGGCGACGGCGGGCTCGGCGCTGGCCGACGTGCTCTCGTTCACCAACACGTGCGGCACCGGCCTGTGGGGGTCCACCTGCCCAATCGGCGGCGGGCAGTGGGCGGGCAACTGGGGGTTGACGGGGCCGAACCCGGCGCTGCTGCTGCCGGACGCCGATGACCAGTGCACCATCTCGGAGGCGGTTGTCCTGAACGTCAGCCCGACAATCGCGTCGCTGCTGGTGCCGGCGGGGGCGACGCTGCAGTGGGACAGCGTGTCGCTCACTGTGGGCGCGCTCACCAACCAGGGCACCGTGAGCAACGGGACGGGCTTCAACAAGTTTCTGATTGGAACAGCGACGAGCAGCGCCGGCGCCCAGTGGCTGCTGGATGGCGGCACACTCTACCTGCAGGGCGGCGAGCTGTTGAACAACGGTGTGTTCACGATGCTCAACAACGGTTCCATCCGCCGCAGCGGTGGAACGATC
>DASPMT010000205.1:0-7971 GCA_035626935.1 Phycisphaerales bacterium
GCAACAGCCTCAAGAGGAGCATTGCATGCTGAAGAAGATGATCGGCCTGGTCGCAGGTCTGGGTCTGGTGGCGGCGACCGGTGCTGCGTCGGCGCAGGACAAGGTGCTCATCGGGCACTACGGCTCCCTCACCGGCTCCGAAGCGACCTTCGGTCAGAGCACTAGCAACGGCATCAAGCTGGCGATTAAGGAGATCAACGCCGCCGGCGGGGTCAACGGCAAGATGCTCGAGCTGCGCGAGTACGACACCCGGGGCGATGCGGGTGAGGCGAAGCTTGCCGTCGAGCGCCTGGTTAAGAGCGACAAGGTCGCCGTCGTCCTTGGCGAGGTCGCCAGCAAGCTAAGCCTTGCCGGCGGACCGGTCTGCCAGGAAGCGGGCGTCCCCATGATCACGCCCAGCAGCACCAACCCCCAGGTCACCGCCGGCAAGGACATGGTGTTCCGTGTCTGTTTCATCGACCCCTTCCAGGGGTACGCCGGCGCCAAGTTCGCCCGCGAGAACCTCAAGGCCAAGACGGCGGCGCTCCTGGTTGACCAGGCCCAAGCCTACGCGGTCGGGCTGGCCGAGGAGTTCGATAAGAACTTCGCCAAGATGGGCGGCACGGTCGCCACGCGCCAGACCTACGCGGGCGGCGCCCAGGACTTCACGGCGCAGCTCACCAGCATCCGCTCCGCCAAACCCGACGTGATCTACATCCCTGGCTACTACACCGACGTCGGCAACATCGCGCTGCAGGCGCGCAAGCTCGGGATCACCGCGCCGCTCCTGGGCGGCGACGGCTGGGACAGCGACCAGCTCGCCAAGATCGGCAAGGACGCCATCGAAGGGTGCTACTACACCAACCACTACGCGCCCGACCAGCCTGAGGCGCGCGTGCAGGACTTCATCAAGGCCTACAAGAAGGAGTTCAACGGCGCCACGCCCGACGGCCTGGCCGCTCTGGGGTACGACGCCGCCAAGATCTTCGCCGACTCGATGAAGCGCGCCAAGTCCACCGAGGGAAAGGCCCTCCGCGACGCCATCGCCGCGACGAAGAACTTCCCGGGCGTGACCGGCGATATCACCATCAACGCCCAGCGCGACGCCAAGAAGTCCGCGGTGGTGGTCGAGATGGCCGGCGACCCGCCCGCGCCCAAGTACGTGACGACCGTCAAGCCGGAGTAACCCGGCCGCCGCTCACCGCCCCCAACACACCCGTCAGAGCGCCCCGCCGCGCGGGGCGCTTTGCTTTGTGAATTCGGCCGGCCGTCTGCTAGACTCGCAGCCCCTCCAGCGGGGCCCGCGCGGGCCGCACGGACGGGTTCTTGACGGTACCCAAGGCTCGATGGCGGACTTCTTCCAAACCCTGATCGCCGCCGTCGCCGTCGGCAGCCTGTACGCGCTTGTCGCCCTCGGCTACACGCTCGTCTACGGGGTGCTGAAGTTCATCAACTTCGCCCACTCTGATATCTTCGTTCTGGGCGCGTGGACCAGTTTCACGGCCGCAACGGTCGTCACCAGCCGCTTGGGCGTCTCCCCCGAAGCGGCTCCCTGGTGGGTAGCGATGTGCGTGTTCCTGCTCGCGGTGGCGGTCTGCAGCACTACCGGCTACCTCATCGAACGGTTCGCGTACAGGCCCCTGCGCAAGGCGCCTCGCCTGAACGTGCTGATCACCGCGATCGGCGTGTCGCTGCTGCTGCAGAACGTCGGTCAGATCCCCGGTCCGGTCGTCGCCACGTCGCCCGAGGGGGCGCCGCTCGCGACGGTCCCCTTCGGGCCCACGCCCAAGAGCATGCCGACGCTCCTGCCCGACGCCGTGCTAAACGAGGCGACGCTGGCGAGCGGCACCGCCTCGGGCGGCAGCAAGCGCGGCGTGATCAAGCTCGACAAGCCGATCACGCTCGAGGAAGACAAGCAGTACCGGCTTCAGATCGTCCGCACCGACGGCGGGGAGACCCGCGCCGAGAACCTGAACATCGCCGCCGAGCCGGGGACGTACGAGGCGGGCGCCGAGCTGCCGACGCAGCCGCGCCGCAACGCCGCCGAGGTCGAAGGGGCGGGCTACCGGCTGTTGCGGATGCCGGTGGTGCCCATCCGCCTGATCGACGTGCTGATCGTCGCCTCCTCGCTGGCGCTGATGGCTCTGCTCCAGCTGCTGGTCTTCAAGACCAAGATCGGCGCCGCCATGAGGGCGCTCAGTTTCAACACCGAGACCGCTGCCCTTATGGGGGTGAACGTCAACTTTGTGATCAGCTTCACGTTCGTGCTCGGCACCGCGCTGGCCGCTTCGGCGGCCTTCCTCTATCCGATGAAGTACCCGGGGCTGAACCAGACCGCGCACGGCGTGTGGGTCCTGCTGGGCCTCAAGGCGTTCGTCGCCGCCGTCGTCGGCGGGATCGGGAACATCCGCGGCGCCGTGCTGGGCGGCTTTCTCATCGCGGGGATCGAGTTCTTCGGCTCGCGCTACGTGAGCACGGAGCTCAAGGACGTTTACGTGTTCGGGCTGCTGATCGTGGTGCTGCTGGTGCGCCCCAGCGGGCTGCTCGGCACGACCGTGCGGGAGAAGGTCTGAGTGCGGACGCTCGCTGAGCACATGAATGACGGCGGCTCCCGCTGGTTCAATCCCGCGGTCGTCTTTCTGCCGTGGATCGCCTGCGTCGCGGCGGCGATTCTGGTTCACTGGGCGGCGCCGGCGGTGGTGAACGACTACTGGGTGAACGTCCTGCGACGCGTGGGCATCTTCGTCATCGCCGCTGTCTCGCTGAACATCGTCAACGGGTTCACCGGCCAGTTCAGCATGGGGCACGCGGGCTTCATGGCCGTCGGCGCGTACGTCGCCGCCGCCATCACGTACTACGGCTCTCTCCTGATCCACGGATCGGTCAACGACCCCGCGTTCGCCGCCGGCGGCACGGCCCTCATGCTCGGCGGGGTGCTGGCCGGCGCCGGAGTCGCCGCGGGCTTCGGCTACCTCGTCGGGCTCCCCTCGCTGCGCCTGCGCGGCGACTACCTGGCGATCGTCACGCTCGGGTTCGGCGAGATCATCCGCGTGCTGCTCGAGCTCACCCGCCCGCAGCTCGACTCCGCGGAAGCGGTACGCGCGGCCGGCGCCGCCACGCTCGTGAGCCTCAACGGGCCGACGGGGTTCTTCGGCACCCCCGGCTACGCCAACCTCTTCTGGATCGTCCTCTTCGCCGCCTGCACGTGCCTGGTCGCGTACCGCGTGAAGACCAGCAGCAGCGGACGCGCCTTCCTGTCGATCCGCGAGGACGAGATCGCCGCCCGCTCGATGGGCGTCAACCTCACGCGCTACAAGGTGCGTGCCTTCGTGCTCGCCGCCTTCTTCGGCGGCGTCGCCGGCGCCCTCTACGCCCACACCGGCGTCAACCCGTCACCTACCGACGCCGGCTTTGCCCGGTCGTTTGACATCATTATCTTCGTGGTGCTCGGCGGGCTCGGGTCCATCAGCGGCGCCGCCATCGCGGCCGTCCTTCTCACCGTGCTCACCGAGGTCCTCCGCGGCCCGCAGCCGGTGCTCGAGAACTGGGGCTGGGTCTTGGCGGTGGGCGTCGGGCTCGCGGCCGCCACGTTCCTGCTGCGCAGGGTGAAGAACCGCGGCTGGCGCGTGCTGGCGCTGCTCACCGCCATCGTCCCGCTCCTGCTGCTGCTGGCGTGGGCGTCGGTGCTCATCAAGCACGTCTCGGGCGGCAAGGTCGACCTGGCCGACTACCGGATGGTGCTCTACGCCCTCATGCTCATCTTCCTGATGATCCTGCGCCCCAACGGACTGCTCGGGGTGCGCGAGATCTGGAACTTCTTCGGGCGCGACGGCCGCTCCGCGACCGGGCGCAGCGCGGAGGCGACCGCGTGAGCTACCTCCTCGATGCGCAGAAGATCGGGATCAGCTTCGGCGGACTCAAGGCCGTCCAGGACCTCACGCTCCAGATCCCTTCGGGCGCGCTCTACGGGCTCATCGGCCCAAACGGCGCCGGCAAGACCACCGCCTTCAACCTCATCACCGGCGTCTACCTGGCGCAGACCGGCACGATCAACCTCTGCGGCCGCCCCGTGCTTGGTCTCAAGCCGCACCAGATCGCCGAGGCCGGCCTGTCGCGCACGTTCCAGAACATCCGCCTCTTCGGCGAGCTGAGCGTGCTCGAGAACGTCATGCTCGGCATGCACGTGCGCGGCCGGCACACGCTCCCGGCGACGCTCCTTCGGCTCCCGCGCTTCTGCCGCCAGGAAGCGGCGATGCAAGCCCGCGCGGTCGAGCTGCTCTCGCTGTTCAGCCTCGAGCGCCTCGCCGGTGAGCAGGCCAAGAGCCTGCCGTACGGCGACCAGCGGCGCCTTGAGATCTGCCGGGCCCTGGCCACCGAGCCAAAGGTCCTCCTGCTCGACGAACCCGCAGCCGGGATGAACCCCAGCGAGAAGAAGAGCCTGGCGCAGGCGATCCGCTCGATCCGCGACCGGTTCGGGCTCGCCGTGCTGCTGATCGAGCACGACATGGGGCTCGTCATGGACATCTGCGAGAAGATCACCGTGCTCGATCACGGCGTGCCCATCGCCTTCGGCACGCCCAAGGAGATCCAGTGCGACCCGAAGGTGTGCGAGGCGTACCTGGGCGAACCGAGCGCAGCGTAATGACAGTTTGACAACGAAGGCACCGAAGGAATCGAAGGGAAGACAGCGAAGCGTGGCTGAGCAGAGCGGGAACATCCTGGAAGTCAACGACCTGAGCGTCCGCTACGGCGCGATCAGGGCGATCAGCAACGTTTCGCTGACGGTGCGGCGCGGGACGATCCTGACGCTCATCGGCGGCAACGGCGCAGGAAAGACAACCACGCTCCGCGCCGTCAGCGGCATGGTGAAGGCGACGGGGAGCGTGCGATACGACGATGACGAGATCCTCGGCACCAGGCCCGACCTGCTGGTCCGCCGCGGCCTGTGTCATTGCCCGGAAGGGCGCGGCATCTTCGCCAACATGACCGTCGACGAGAACCTCTCCCTCGGCGCCTTCACCCGCCGAGACCACGCCGAGATCGAGAAGGATCGACAGCGCGTTTACGAGCTCTTCCCGCGCGTCAAGGAACGCCTGAAGCAGAACGCCGGCACGCTCAGCGGCGGCGAGCAACAGATGCTCGCGATCGGCCGCGCCCTGCTTGCGCGCCCGCGTCTGCTGCTGCTCGACGAGCCCTCGCTCGGCCTCGCGCCGCAGCTGGTCCAGACGATTTTCAAGATCATCCGCGAGATCAACCAGCGGGGTGTCAGCATCCTGCTGGTTGAGCAGAACGCCCACATGGCGCTCCAGGTGGCACACGATGCGGTGGTGCTCGAAACCGGCTCGGTCGCAACCAGCGGACCCGCCGCCGAGCTCGCCAGGAGCGACGCGATCAAAAAGGCGTACCTGGGGCACTGAGCACCGCCGACACCGGCTCTATCGGCGCCGCGGGGACCTCTATCGTTCCGGGTGTGGGACGCCCGCATCATCGTCGAAGCGGTCTGCAGAGGCCTGGCGGCGGCGGAGCGCGCCCGCTCGGTTGAGCAGTCGCCGTTCGGCATTGAGAGCTTCTCCGAAGCCCGTCTGCACCCGCTGATCGCCGACGCCCTCCGCGCCGAGGGGTTCGGCGCGTTGCGCGAGCAGCCCTACCCGGGGGAGTGGGTCGCCAAAAAAGGCCGGCGAAAGCCGCTGCCCGACGAGAACGAGCGCAACCGGTGCGACGTCGTCGTCACGCCGAGAGCGGGCCTCCGTCTTGCCGACCGGCTCACGGAGGCCAAGCGTCACGAAGCCGTCAAAGCAAAGATGGGCGGAACGCTCTTCGCAGAGCAGGCCCTCGCGGAGGCTCCCCGTCACGACGACACGGCCGCCGGGGTCGACGAGGTCTTCTGGCTGGAGGTCAAGACGGCCGGCCAGTTCACGTACATCGACGGCGTGCCCGGCCCGTTCGGGTACGGGTCGTCGTTCGTCCGCGGCATCACCGGCGACCTGAAGAAGCTCCGCGACGATCCCGACGTGCTCCACGCCGGCGCGATGATGGTGCTTTTCTGCGCAAGTGAGGCGGTCGCGCGTCACGACATCACCCAGGTGGGCGCTCGCTGCGCCGACAAAGGCCTGCTGGCGACGCTCCCCACCATCGGCGGCGTTCCGATCCCCGACCGGATCGGAAACACCTGGTGCGGCGTCGGTCTCTTCACTCCCGCGCGCGCCGCGGTCGCGGGGTGAACGACCGCTGCTGGATCAGCCCACGCCCGCCAGACGCTCGACGACGTCGGCCGCCAGCGGGCCCGTCCTGCGACCCTCAAACTGCGCCACTACCCCGGCCAGAGCCGTCCGCTGCGCATCGGCGCACCCCGGTTGACGGAGCAGCCGGTACACGGCCGTAGCCAGTTCGTTCCCCTCGCTGCTGAAGTAGGGGATCAGCTCCGTGACGGCACGGTCATTGGCGATGAGGTTGGGCAGCGTGAAGAACCGCGTCTTGAAGACCCGACCGCCCAGCAGCGCGTATGGCGCCTTGAGGTGCTTGCCGAACCGGTAGAAGGTCACCATGGGCTTGAGCTGCTTGGCGATCTGGAGCGTCACCGTGCCGCTCGCCACCAGGGCGCAGTCGCACCAGCGGATGACGGCGTCGGTGTTGCCGACCACCACGTGCATGCCGTCGACCCACCCGCCCCGCTCGTTCGCCAGCGTGCGGAGCCTTTCCTGCACCGCCGCGTGGGTCACCGGCACGACCCCGATGGCGCCGGGCAAGTCCCCCTTGATGCGCCGGAACGCGTCGACGATCAGCGGGAAGCACTTGGTGATCTCGCCGGGGCGCGAGCCGGGCATCAGCGCGATCTTCGGAGCGCCGGCGGGCCACGTCGCCGTCACCGCGTCCAGCGCCGCAAAGTCCAGCGGGCGCTCGAACAGCGGGTGCCCCACAAACGTCGCCGGCACGCCGCGGTTGCGGAACCACGCCTCCTCGAACGGCAGCACGCACATCACCATGTCCGTGAGGCGGCGGAGCTTCTTGATCCGGTGCTGCCGCCACGCCCACACCTGCGGGGCCACCAGGTGGGCGACCCGCGCGCCGCGGCCCTTGGTCATCGCCGCGATCGAGAAGTTCGCGTCCGGCGAGTCCACGGGCACGTGCACCGCGATCGGGTTGCGGTCCAGCCAGTCGTCGATGCGCCGGTTGATCCGCAGGTGCTCGATGATCTTCTGCGCCCCCGGCACGCCCATCACCGCGTCACGCGTGGTCTGCTCGACCACCGTCGCGCCCGCCGCGGCCATCTTCGGCCCGCCCCACGCGTAGATCGGCAGCCACGGACGCCGCCTGCGCAGCTCCGCGATCAGCACCGCCGCGTGGTCGTCGCCCGACGGCTCGAACGCGGTGACCAGGATCCCCCCCGGCGTGACGCGGCGCGGCAGGGCGGCGGCGGCGGGTTGTGCTGAGAGGGTTGCCGATGGCACGGGCCGATTGTTGCGCACCCGCGCCGCGGTTTCAGGGCGCCGCCGTGAAGTTGCGTGAAGTTCCGCTTAGAAGCCCGATGCCTCAAACCACGCGCTGGGTGACTGCTCGAGCGCCGCCGCGATCGCGAGCAGGCTCTCCAGGCTGGGCAGGTGGGCCCCGCGCTCGATGGAACTGATCTGGCTCACCGAGAGGTCGCAGGCGTCGGAGAGGTCCTTGAGCGTCCACGACCGCTGCGTGCGCGCCATGCGGATGTGGCGCCCAAGCTCGACGCGCAGCCGGTCCTGCGGGCGCTGCCCCAGCCCAAGCGCCCCGGCCGCCTGCGCCAGCACCCGGTTCAGCTCGTCGACGGAGAACGGTTTGGCCAGGTAGTCGAACACGTCCTGCTTGAACGTCTGCCGCATCGAGTCCAGCGACGGATAGCCCGTCACGACGATGACGCACAGCTTCGGCCACCGCCGCCGTAGCTCCGCGAGCACCTCCTCGCCGCTGGTGCGCCCCATCTTCATGTCCAGCAGCACGACGTCGGGCAGCCGGCTCTCGCAC
>DASPMT010000206.1:0-2794 GCA_035626935.1 Phycisphaerales bacterium
CGTCTCCCCTTCGTCCTGAAAGCGAGGGGACGTGCCACCGCCGGCTGATCCAACAGCTCGGTGTGCACAACGCCACCACGCCTCCATGCCGACCGGTTTTCTAAAAGGACCTTCCCGAACTGTGGCCGCCGCCCTTCCCAAGGCGACAGCGCGACGCGACTAGCAAAGCCCCGACGGATCTTTCGAGCCGTCGAGACGGATGTTCAGTTCCACTCAGCGACGGCGACGGCTGAGGGCCAGACCGCCAAGGCCGATCAGCGCCGCGGCGCCGGGCGTCGGCACCGGGGTTTCCTTCAGCGTGAAGACGACCGGGTTCTGGTTCGACAGGTTCACGTTGATCACCAGGCCGCCCGAGCCCAGGCCCGGGTACCAGATGCCGCCGGCCGGCACAACGCCGCCGCCGAAGTCAACCTGCGTGTTGCCCGCGCTGTAGGTCGTCGTCGTGAACGGCCCGATCGAGAAGCCGCTGGCGAACGTCGCGGCCGGGTCAAAGCCCGCCTGCCCGCTGTCGATCAGCTGCATGCGGAAGCCGGTCCACGCCTGCGACGTGTTGTTGTACAGCGCCTCGTCGGTGATGATGATGCGCGTCGCGGTGTCCGCGTCCGCCCCGACCTGGCGGAACTGCACCGGCAGACCGCCGAACAGCCCGGTGAGCGGGTCGAAGCTGCGGAACTCGGCGAACTTCTCGATGACGAGCGTGCGCACACCGTCAACGGTCACGAAGCCGTCGGCCACGATGTCGATCTGGTCAGCGATCTCGTCGGCGATGATCACCTGCCAGCCGCCGCCGAGGTCACGAACGACGTCAGCGGAAGCGGCCGAGCCCGCGACACCCGCCACAAGCGCAGCAAGAGCAACACGGTTAAAAGAAGTCTTCACGATTCAATCCTCCCAATCTCCGCCAGAGCAACGTTCCACGCCGCTCAGCGCACTCCGCAGGCAGTCGCAGCGCGTCGGAACAGCCGACACGTGGACCCATCGCCTGCTGGACTCTGGCGGGCCTGACTCCGCCAAAATGCCCAACACTCCGCTCTGAAGATACACTCAGCCACACCTGTGTCAACCAAAATCACCCGTTTTTGGTGATGAGCCGCCTCAGTCACGCGCACTTCTTTGCCTATTTCCCCGATCCAAACCGACCACCGCCCCACCGCAACCGCCTACACACCCTAACACCACATGACCGACAAGCACCGCAATTCAGGGGAACCAAATACCCCACCACCAGCAGGTGGCGCGGACGCCTCTCATCGCACCATCTACTTACTCCCCACCGATACGGTCCCCGGTCTCGCTATCCACTCAGGAGGTGGAGTTTCGCCAATTGACGTAGAGAAAACAACTGAGAACATCCGCGCACTTCATGCGCATCTGCGCGCGCTTGCGCCTCACGCCGTCATCGATGGCCCGCTCACTTGGCACGCCCCGTCCGCCGACGACATCCTTCACCAGATCCCCGACGCCTCTCCGATCGTCACCCGAGCTGCCCGGCGCTTATGGCCCGGCCCCGTCACCCTCGTCATCGACCTCTCAGGTGAATCCCTCGCTCGCCTTCGCCGGCACCTGGGCCCCGGCGCAGCCGACGACGGCCACGCCCTTTGGGCTCGCGTGCCCGACAACGCCGCCGCCGCGCACTTCCTTTCCCGGACAAGCCCGGTCCTCGCCCGCGGCATCCCCGACTCGCGATCACGCGACGCTTCCGGCACGCTCATCGCCACGCTCGCCGACGCCCGGGCCCGCCTCACCGACGCGGGAATCCCCTTCACCGAGGTTCCCACCGACGCCGCACCCGGCTCAGGCAGCGGCCTCCCGTCCACGGTCGTCCGACTCCCGCGCTCCGGCGGCTTCAAGGTCGAACGCGCCGGCGCCATGTCCGCTCAGACCGTCCGCAACCGCCTCACGCTCCACATCCTCTTCGTCTGCACCGGCAACACCTGCCGCAGCCCGATGGCCGAGCGCATCGCGCGCCACCTGGCCGAGCGCAGCACGCCCGGCTCCATCCCCGTTGAAGCCGCCTCTGCCGGCGTCTCCGCCATGCCCGGCGACCCCACCACCAACGAGGCGCTCGAAGCCGTGCGCCGCCGGGGAATCGAAGCGCGCACCACAGGCGCGCGCCCGCTCGACGCCGACGCCATCCGCTGGGCCGACCAGGTCTACGCCATGACCGCCTCGCACCTGCGCGAAGCCCAGCGCCTGGGCGCCCGCTCCGCTCAGCTCCTCGACCCATCCGGCGCAGACGTTCCCGACCCCATCGGCGGCACGCAGCGCCAGTATGATGACACCGCACGCAGGCTCGCCGACCTGATCGCCGCGCGGCTGCAGGAGTTCGCCACATGAACATCGGCATCGGCGCAGACCATCGCGGCGCCAACTCCGCACGCATGCTCAGCGACCGGCTCAAGTCGCTCGGGCACGACGTCCGCGCCTTCTCCGCCCTCTCCGGCGACACCTGCGACTACCCGATCCCCGCATACTCCGTCGGCAAGGCCGTCGCCGCCGGCGAAGTTGCCCGCGGCGTGCTGATCTGCGGCACCGGCATCGGCATGTGCATCGCCGCCAACAAGATCCCCGGTGTCCGCGCCGCCGTCGTCCACGACGAGCTCACCGCCGAGATCAGCCGCACCCATAACGACGCCAACATCCTCTGCCTCTCCGCCGACCTCCTCGGTCAGCGCCTCATCGAGTCGATCGCCGAGCGCTGGCTCAGCACGCCCTTCCAGGGCGGCCGTCACCAGCGGCGCCTTGAAGAGATCAAGCTCATCGAACAAGGGCAGGACCCTGCGCCGAAGACCTG
>DASPMT010000207.1:0-5798 GCA_035626935.1 Phycisphaerales bacterium
AGGAGCCGGCGGAGATGGTGGCCAAGTCCTCGCCGCTGGGAGCCTTGGTGATCTTGGTGACCTTGGCCGTCACGAGCGGGCCGGCGGTGTATTCCGTGCCGCCGCGCGTGTTGGAGGTCGAGGCCGAGGCCTTGTTGGCGGCGGCGACCATGTCGGCCATCTGCTCCTGCAGCGAGCGCTGGTTCTGGATGGCGACGAGATTCTGGCTCTCAAGGTCGGCCAGGCGGACGTCCTTCTCAGTGCCCTCGCGCGACAGGCGCAGGAACTCCGAGCGGAGCTTGGCGTTCTCTTCGTTGAGGCTGGCGGTGAGCTTCGTCAGCGTGTCAAGCCGAGCGTCCTTGCCCTTCGATTCATTCTGATAGGCGTCCCGTTCAAGCTCCGTGGTCCGAACCTTGGCCTGCAGCTGCGAGCGCTCGTTCTGAATCGTCGAGTAGTCGTTCTGCATCGCGTTGACTCGGGCGACGGCCTGCTCGGACGCCTGTTTCGCGTTGGCGATCTCCTTCTGCCAAGCGGTCTGGGCCTCGTTCAGCGCGGCAACGGCGGCGGTCTTGTCGGCACGCTCGGCGTCGATGCTCTCGCGGAGGCGCTGAGCGTTGTACGAGAACGAGATGGCCAGCGCGGCCAGCAGGACGGCGAAGAGGGCGGCGAACACGATCAGGATCTTCGTCACCAGATGCACGTGAGACTCCTTGAAACAGCCACGAACCCGGGGGGCGAATCGAGCCTTCCGGTCCAGAGGAGAACAGTAGTACCAGAACCCGACCAAGGTTTCAAGTGCCGTCTGGACAAGGGGTTACGGGGGTTTGCCGGGGTATGCAGGCTGGCCCTCGCCCTCCAGAATCGGCTGCCGGTCGGTCAAGCAGGCGACGCTGAACAGTGTGACCGGGCGAGCTACCGCTGGACTTGCCTGTTTGTTTGGATCCACCGCTCGAACGTGGTCACGAACCGGGTCAGCAGTTCCTTGGTTCGCTCGTCGGTCAGGTTGCCGTGCTCATCAAAGAGCGTCCCTGCTTTCGCGATATAGACCTCTGGTTGGGCCATGGTCGGGATGTTGAGGTACGCCAGCGACTGGCGGAGGTGGTGGTTGGCGCCAAAGCCGCCGCTGGGGCCGATCGAAACGCTGATCACCGCGCCCGGCTTGCCGTCAAAGACGTTCTGCCCGTAGGGGCGCGACGCGACATCGATGGCGTTCTTCAGCACGCCCGGCACCGAGCGGTTGTACTCCGGCGTTGCAAAGAGCACCGCGTCAGCAGATTTGATCCTGGCCCGCAGCTCGAGCCACTGCGTCGGCGGGGTCGCCTCCAGGTCCTCATTGAAGAGAGGCAGGTCTCCGATGTTGACGTCCTGAAAGTGGAGGCTTGGCGCCAGCTTCGCCAGCGTGTCCGCCACTTTGCGGTTAAACGATCCCTTTCGCAGGCTGCCGATGAGGACGGCGACGGTGGTAGGCATGGCTGAGAGTAGCGAGCGGAGGAGGCGAGGATTCAACCAGCTGGGCTTGCAGGCAGAGTCCGTCGAGCCCCGTTTACGCCCCCGTCCCGGGCGCCGTGAGCTTGAGGCCGACGATCGAGCCAAGCAGCGTGCATAGGAAGAGGATGCGCAGCGCGGTGGCGGGCTCCTTGAACAGCACGATGCCGAGCGCGGCTGCTCCGAGCGCGCCGATGCCGGTCCACACGGCGTACGCCGTGCCGATGGGGATTGACTTCGCCGCGATCGCCAGCAGGTAGACGCTCGCGACGAGCGCGACGACGGTGACCACCGACGGCCACAGACGCGTGAACCCCTCGGTGTACTTCAGGCCGATGGCCCAGGTGATCTCCAGCATGCCGGCGACGAGGAGAATGATCCAGGCCATTTCGGTGCTCCTGAGTTCGGGAGAAGCGATGTTCGGAATCACAGCAGCCCGGCGTAACCCGGGGCCGTCTGGCGGAGTGTGCGGGAGCGATCGGGTGCGGGCCGCTCAGGTGGAGACAGTCGTCGCCGCCGTCTTGACCTCGACCCTCGGCGCCTTGTAGAACGGCATCTTCACGATGCGGCCGTCGATCCGCTCGCCGTCGGCCTTGCCGGTATCGATCTGCACCTGGGCCCCCTCGCCTGTGACAGTCGCGGGCATATAGGCCATCGCGATCGGGTAGCCAAGCGTCGGCGACGGCGCGCCGCTGGTGACGGCGCCGACCTCCTTGCCGTCCACAAACACCTTCATCCCCTGGCGCGGAGAGCGCTTCCCCTCGCAGGCGATGCCGACGAGTTTCTTCGACGGCCCGCCGTTGTCACGCGTCTTCTTCAGCGCCTCCTGCCCGATGAACGAGATCGGGTTCCCTCCCGCGTCCGCATCCTTGTCCAGCGCGATCGCGAAGTCGAGCGTCGTGCCGAGGGCGTTGGTCTCTTCTCCGAGTTCGTGCCCGTAGAGCGGCATCGAGGCCTCCAGCCGCAGCGTGTCGCGTGCACCCAGGCCGCAGGGGCGGATCAGGGCGCCCTCCTTTGCGGGGTCGATGTCCTTCATCAGCATGGTGAGGGCCATGCCCACCATCCCCGCCGGGAGGATCACCTCGACGCCGTCCTCGCCGGTGTAGCCGGTGCGGCTGACGGTGAGCTTGGCGATGAGCAGATTCTTGACCGTGAACGTGTACCGCTTGAGCGAGGGGATCTCGCGGCTCACTTTGCTGATGAACTCGATGACCTTGGGACCCTGCACCGCGACCATCGCGGTCTTCATCGTTGTGTCGTCGACGTTAACCACGAAGCTCTCGGCCGCCTTCACGTCCGCGAAGTGCTTGATGATCTTCTCGCGGTTGCTCGCGTTGACGACCACGAGAAAGTCGTCCTCTTCCATGCGGTAGACGATGACGTCGTCGTGGATACCGCCGGCTGCGTTGCAGACCAGCGAGTAGCGGCACTGACCCTGCTTCATGTCGCGGATGCGCCGCGTGCAGACGCGCTCGAGGAACTTGGCCGCCTGCCGACCGTTCACCTTCAAACGCCCCATGTGGGAGACGTCGAAGATGCCGCCGCTGGTGCGGCACTGGACGTGCTCGCCGACGATGCCCAGCCCCGGCAGCTTGTAGAAAAGGGGCATCTCCCAGCCCGCGAAGGGGACCATCGAGCCGCCGTTCTTGACATGGAAATCGTTGAGGGGCGTCTTGTGCATCGGGCGAGGGTAGGTCCGGGGGGATCGCGGGTTGCGGGTGCGCCGATGCTCAGGAAGGCGGGGACCAGGGGGCGTTGTCGATGAGCCGGACGGGCGCAAGGGCCGCGGCGATGAGGGCGCGGCCGGCAGCACCCGGCTTGACCGCGCCGAGTGTTTGAGCGTCGCGGACGACGGCGTACTGGATCTCCGCTTCTGCAAACCCCGCGGCAAGCAGCACTTTGCGCATCGCCGCTTCGGCCTTGTGGGCCGTGCTGTTCCCTGGGGCCGAAGCTTCGCAGAGGGCGCGGCTGATCGCGGCGGCGCGTGGGCGGTGCTCCGGTGGGATGAACCGGTTGCGGCTGCTCATGGCCAATCCGTCTTTCTCTCTCACCGTCGGAGCGGGGATGATCTCGATCGGCAGCGAAAGGGCGGTGGTCATTGCACGGACGACGGCGAGTTGCTGGTAGTCCTTCTCGCCGAAGACCGCCGCGCTGGGCGTCACCAGCTCGAACAGGCGGGCGACTACCTGGCATACGCCCGCGAAGTGCCCGGGGCGCAGCGCATCTTCCAGCCGGGGTTCGGTCGCGACCTCGGGGAGTGGAGGGACCGGGATCGTGGCGCCCGGCGGGTAGACAGTCTCGGGGTCCGGTACGAACACCGCGTCGGCGCCGGCTCTGTGGCACGTCGCCAGGTCGGCGTCGATCGTCCGCGGATACCTCGCCAGGTCGGCGGCGTCATTGAACTGCGTGGGGTTGACGAAGATGGACACCACCACCGGCGGGCCGCCCGCCGGCGCGGCGTCGCGCAGCCGAGCGGCGCTGCGGATCAAGGCGGCGTGCCCGTCGTGGAGGGCTCCCATCGTCGGGACGAAGAGGTTGCCGCCGTACGGCGCGAGGTCGGCGGGATCGGAGATCACCTGCACGGGCCGAGCTTAGGGCACCAACGCCCGTTGATGGGGGCGGGAATGCCCGCCTTCGCTCCTCAAAAGATGGTAGAATTCAGCGTGCGCGGCCCTTTCTGGGCGGCGCGGTGCACGCGGAGTAACCAGATGAAGATCCGGAACGGGGCGACCTTGAGCGCGGTGCTGATGGTTCTGTTCGCCGGCGGCGCGGTGTCGGTAGCCGACGGTGTGCCCGGCCGTGTGCTGGAGCGCGAGACAATCGCGATCGTTGAGGGGAAGGAAACCCCTGTCCCTTCGATCGCAATGGGGGATACCGAGTCGGTCGCGCTGATCCTGAAGGAGGGGAAGGACAACAACAAAGTGATGGACCACCTCACCTACCTCACCAAGCAGATCGGCGCCCGCCTCACAGGATCGACCAACTGCGAGACGGCGAACCGCTGGTGCGCCGCCCAGTACGAATCCTGGGGCCTGACCGGTGTTCAGGTTGAGCAATGGGGCGAGGTCGCTACCAGGTTCGATCGCGGGCCGAGCACGATGAAGATGGTCATCAAGCGCCAGGCGCCCGCCCCGCGTCCGGCGGGCGAGGGCGGGGCGAGCGGCCGTGGCGAGGGCGCGGGCGGTGGCCGCGGAGGGGAGAACGGCGGACGCGGCGAAGGCGGACGTGGAGCAGAGGGTGGCGAGCAACCGGCGGCCTCGGCGGAGCCGCAGTACACAACGCTGAAAGAGCTTCAGTTCACGACGCTGGCTTGGACCAGAGGGACCAACGGGACCGTGCGCGGGCCGGTGATCTGGATGCCAGAGACCGAGCAGGAGTACGCGAAGCTCAAGGAAGAGAACAAGCTCAAGGGAGCCTGGATCCTGGTCAAGGCCCCGCCGCCTCAGGGACGCCGCGGCGTGCAGGACGGCATGTCGGCGACGTTCTCGCAGAAACTCGAGGCGCGCAAGGCCGTTGCGGAGGGGACCAAGAAGCTCGAGGAGCTGCCGATCAAGCAGCGGATCGCGCTCGAGGGGATCGCGGGCTTCATCTCCGCCAGCCGCGACGAGCGGGTGAGCACGACCGGTGCGCCCGGGTGGCGCGACCGCAAAGCCTCCGACATCCCGGAGGACGTAGCGATCGTGGTGCGGCGCGGCGATTACGACGCGATCAACAGCCGCATCGCTGACGGGGAGCCGGTGGAGATCGAGGCGAACCTCGAGCACACGCTGACCGAAGGGCCTTTCCCGGTCTACAACACCATCGCCGAGATCCGCGGGAGCGAGAAACCAGAGGAAGTGGTCATCGTCTCCGCGCACCTGGACTCGTGGAACGGGCCCGGCAGCGAGGGATGCACGGACAACGGCACGGGCTCGTCGGTGGTGCTGGAGGCGGCCCGCATCCTCAGCGCCGCGATCAAGAACGGCGCCAAGCCTCCCAAGCGCACCATCCGCTTCATCAACTGGACGGGTGAGGAGCAGGGGTTGCTGGGCAGCAAGGGGTACATCGACAAGCGCAAGGATGAGTTGCTGAAGACCGTCTCCGCCTGCTTCGTCGACGACGGCGGCACCAACTACGAGGGCGGGCTCGTCTGCACGGCCGAGCAGATCGACTACATGGCCGCGGCGACGGCGCCGATCAACAACCAGTTCTACAGCGAAACCGACAAAAAGTGGATGAACGTCAACGTCAAGAAGGGCGTCGGCGGGCGGAGCCCGGGCGGCGGCAGCAGCGACCACGCGAGCTTCAACCGCGTCGGTATCCCCGGGTTCTTCTGGGACGAGGTTGGCCGCGCC
>DASPMT010000208.1:0-3988 GCA_035626935.1 Phycisphaerales bacterium
AGACCGTCATCGACATGGGCGGGATCACCATCGAGCAGCTCGCCGCCGACAAGGACCTTGCGCTCAGCAAGCTCGAGGCGCCGGAGCTGCTCAACAGCACGATGGTGAAGACCGACCGGCCGATCCGCGGTGCGCGCACGCTGCAGCGCGGCACCTACCGCGTAAGCGTCGAGAAGGAGACCCTGCCCGATCTACCGACCGTCGCCGGGCAGACGTTCACGAGAGAGAGCCCAAAGGCGGGGACGGTTGTGGCCACGGCCGACGGGGTCGAACCGGTCGCCGCCGCCGACCTGGCGACGGTGAAGGCCAAGCATCTGGAGTCGTCGTCGATGCTGAAGGCGGACGACCCGGAGATCGTGGAGCTGGTCAAGCGGGCGAAGGTCCAGGGGCTGCCCAGCGCCGAGGCGGCCCGGAAGCTTCGTGAGTTCGTGTACGGGTACATCCGGAAGAAGGACATGTCGGTCGGCTTCGCGACCGCCTCGGAGGTCGCCCGGACCAAGACCGGGGACTGCACCGAGCACGCGGCCCTGCTGGCGGCGATGCTGCGGGCCGCGGGGGTTCCGTCGCGCTGCGCGTCGGGCCTGCTGTACATCGACCAGTTCGACGACCAGCGCGACGTCTTCGGGTACCACATGTGGACGCAGGCGCTTGTCGAGCAGAAGGACGGGACCTGGGCGTGGACCAACCTTGACGCGGTGCTCCCGGGCGAACCGTACGACGCGGCGCACGTGCTGCTGGCGGTCACCGCCCTGGGCGACGGGGAGATGCAGAACTTCCTGGTGAACACGGCGCCGCTGATCGGACGGTTGAAGATCGGGGTGGTGGAGACGAAGTAATGGGCGCAGGCCGCCAAGCGCCTTCGCGCACGACCGAGCGGCGGCTTGGAGGGCTGCCCGTCCGGCCGCGAGCGGGGCACAAGGGGACGTTCGGTACCGTGTGCGTCGTCGGCGGCTGCTCGCGGGGGCGCGTGCGGTACGTGGGGGCTCCGGCGCTGGCAGCACTGGGAGCGCTGCGGAGCGGGTGCGGTTTGTGCCGGGTGCTGACGCCCGAGCCGGTGATCCAATCGGTGCTGAGGATCGCGTCTTCGGCGACCGGGGTGGCTCTGACCGTCGGGCGCGACGGCGGGATCGCGGGCGCCGCGGCGGTGAATTCGGTCATCGAGGCGGCGGACGTGTCGCACGCGCTGGTTGTCGGGCCGGGGCTCGGGGCCGGGCCCGGCGTCGACTCGGTCGTGCGGCGCGTGTGGCGCGGCGTCGGCGTGCCGCTGGTGCTGGACGCCGACGGGCTCAGTTCGCTGGCGCGCGCGCCGGAGCTCTCGGGGGCGGGCGGCCCGGCCGTAATCACTCCGCACCCGGGAGAAGCCGAGCGGCTGATGAAGGCCGCAGGGATCAGCGGCGACCCGGGCGACGGCGGCGACCGCGAGCGGATCGCACGGGCGCTTGCGCGACGTCTTTCGTGCGTGGTGGTGTTGAAGGGATCGCGGACTGTGGTGAGCGACGGCGAGCGCGTCTATGTGAACGGCAGCGGGGGCCCGTGGTTGGCGACAGGCGGGACCGGGGACGTGCTGGCCGGGTTCATCGGGGGGCTGATCGCCCAGCACATGGCGGCCGGCGGAGACGCAGCGGAGATTTTTCGGCTGGCGTGCATCGGCGTGCTGGTGCACGGGCGCGCGGGGGATGCGTGGGCGCGCGAGAAGCGGGCGACCGGCGGGATGCTGGCGGTTGAGCTCACCGAGCGGCTGGTGCATGAGGTGGAGCGGATGCGCCGGTAGCGGCGAGGCCGCAACGGCTCCAGGATCAACGAAACCCCGCTCCCAACTCCCCCCCTTCGGGAGAGAGGCGTCTGATCGTCAGTCCACGCCGCGGGGTGAAGTGGAGGCGACGAGGCGGATGGTCTGGCTCGTGGCGTCGGTGGCGGCCATTTGGCGGTCGACGGTCTGGCCGTTGGCTGTCGTGGTGCTGGTGAAGCGGCTCTCTTCGTCCTGCTGCTGCACGGTGTTGCCAGCGGGGCGGACGGTCATGTCGATCGTGGCGCGGCGGAGGCGCGGGCCGGGCTCGTACTCGAGGTTGAACTGCAGATCGACGATGCCGTCGAGCAGCGGGCGGTCGAGCGCGGCGCTCCCGTCGGCGGGGGTGATGGTCGCCCACAGGACGTACGGGCCGCGGAGCGTGACCGACTCGGATCCGAGGGTGACGGTGGCGGCGGCGCGGCGCTCGATCCGGGTGATCTCGGTGGGCGTGCCGCTCGCGTCGCGCTTGGAGACGAACTCGATGTAGGTGTAGTTGCCGGGGTTCTGGGTCGAGTCGAGGACGTCGACTGGGTAGGGCGCAAAGTCGGTGCCGGTGCGGATCATCGAGAGGGTGCGGTGCATCACCGTGCGGGCGATGACGTTGGTGCTCGCCGAGTCGCTGATGATCTCGAACCGCTTGAACATCGAGTCGAACGCGACGAGAGCGCCGGTGAGGAGCGTCGCCGAGATCGTCAGGGCGATCAGGACTTCGACGAGGCTGAAGGCGCGGCGGGACTTGCGGTGCGTCGTGCGTTGCATGGTGGTTTCCGCGGTTGAAAGACAGGGAGGCGGAAGCGCCACACCCTGCCCCTGGAAGGAAGGGAGCGGCGTCATGGCTTGCCCTCGCGATAGGAGCCTGCGACGGGGACGACCGAGATCGGGAGCATGATGCCGTTGGGCATCGGGAGGTCTGGGTTCCAGCGGACGCTGATGCGGCCGTAGCCGTAGAACGGCACCGGGGTGCTGCCGGCGGGCTGGGGGTCGGTCGGGAGCGTGTCGGGCAGGCCGTCGCCGTTGACGTCGTAGCCGACGATCTTTACGCCGCCCACGGTGGGAAGCGTTGCGGGGTCGAGGGCCTCGCTGTCGCCGTCGGCGCCGCCGAAGTATCCGAGCGTGGTGTTGTAGTTGGCGGGGTTGCCCGCGGCTTGGCCGTTGTACTCCAGCGGGGCCTGGCCGAGCACGGGGCGGAAGGTCATCAGCAGGGTGCCGTCGATGTTGGTGTTGCCGCGGGCGTCGAGCACGCCGGCGATGATGGTGCCTTGGAGTTGGATGCTCTGCGGGGTGGGGCCGCCGGAAAAGGTGTCCGTCGGGCTGTTGAACTGGCCGAGGTCCACCGAGTACTGCGGCAGCATCAGGCTGCTCTTGGCGATCTCGGCGGCGTCGGCGCTCTCGGGGTTGAGCGACGCGTCGCTCGGGTAGTCGGGGTGGGTCGAGGTGAAGCGCGTGGAGCCGGTGAACTGCATCTTGTTGCGCACCGGCGTGAAGACGTTGGGCGTGTCGCTCACCAGCGAGCCGACAAAGAGGCAGTTGTGGAAGCGGATGTTGTTGCTGTAGAGCTTGGTGTTGCGGTTGGCGCCGGTCTTAACCGAGCCGTTGATGACGGGGGGATCGGGGAAGTCGGCGTAGTTGGCCGGGCCGTCGGTGAAGACGCCGGTGGTGTAGCGGAGGAAGTCGCTCTTGTCCAGGGCGGTGGTGTCGTTGACGGGCGCGCCGGCCGAATTGTCCCACATCATCTTGCCGTAGAGCGACCAGTTGGTGTGCGTGTTGGTCGTGTTGGTGCGAACGTAGGTTGAGCCGACGAAGGTGCAGTTGACGAAGAGCCCGTTGTTGCCGGCGGGGATCTGGACGTCGCGGAACACCATGTTCTCGTAGCGAGGGCGGACGTACCAGTCGGTGTAGGTCGGGCTGTTGAACGGCATGCGCTCGAACAAGTCCTGGCCGGTGAGCGCCTTGGCCGCGGCGTTGCTCATGTTGGCGCGGAAGTAGCGGGGGACAGCGCCGATGTCGGCCTCTGTGTAGGTCGACAGCGCGCCGACGGAGATGCCGAGTTGCGTGGCGACCTGCTGCTCGAAGGTCCCGCCGTTGGCGGCGGTGCGCAGGCCGGAGGTCGCGGCGGTCATGTCCGCCACGGTGATGTCGGGCATCGACGACTCGTCGACGTTGAAGCTGGAGGGGGACTCGCCGGTGGGCGGGCGGATC
>DASPMT010000209.1:0-2242 GCA_035626935.1 Phycisphaerales bacterium
AGCTTCACCAGCCTCAACGAACCGCTGCTCGAGTCGCCGTTCATCTGGGACAAGGGGCGCTCCACCATCGTCAACGCCGCGCACTGGCTCGGCAGCGCGATGGGGGACACGCGGTTCAAGTTCAGCCAGACCGGCTGGGACAACACCGGGTGGACGCAGACCAAGGAACGCGCGCAGCGCGGCGAGCTCCCGCGCCCGTACGGGCGGTTCACGATCCTCGGCGTCGGCAACAACCCCGGCATCAAGATCATCGCTCTGGGCGCAATCCTCACCTGCGCCGGGATTCCGTGGGCCTTTTACGTCAAGCCCTGGATGATGCGCCGCCGCAAGCTCGCCCTGGCCAAGGCCGCCGCCGAGGGCCGTTTTCCCGCGCGCTCCGGCGTCGGTAGGCAACCGATCCCGGCCGCGATGGAGGCCAACCCATGATCCGTTTATTGCTCCCGGCACGCGCGGCCGCCGCGCTGCTGACCGTCCTCTCCCTTTGCGCCTCCGCTGCGGCGCAGCAGGCGCCCGCCGGCAACACCCACCCCCAGGCGGAGGCGCTGCGCGCCGCCAATATCGCCAACCCGTTTGGTGAGGCCAGGAAGACGACCGACTCGACGCAGGCGTCGAAGAGGTCTTTCGCCCAAGCGGTCGACCTGACGCCGCTGAGTGACGTCGCGGTCTACCACAACGGACGCGTCAAGATCCTCGGAACGCTCGCGGGCGAGATGGTCTCGACGATCGCTGCGCGCAAGAACTTCTTCGACGTTGTGCCGGAGTCGGTCAACGGCGAAACCAAGTGGCGGCGCGTCACCTACCAGCCGCTGTTCACGTACCTCGACATCATCATCGACCCGGCCTTCTACGAGGACAAGGCGCTCATTGGCGTTCCGTACCATCCGCTACGTGAGGAGATCCTCAGCCGCGTCTGGACCGAGCAGACCGTCCGCCCGGGCGAACGCCCCGGCGACATCGTGCACGCCTGGATGAAGCTGGGACGCCTGACGCCGCAGATGGTGATGGAGCAGCGCGGCACGCTCTCTCCGATGGAGGGAGGAAGGATCAGCGCCATCAAATCGCGGGCCATCGGCGAGCTCGAAGAGTCGGTGATGGAGTTCTACACCGCGCCGCGCACGCTCATGCTGGTCCCCGCGGCGCAGCCCGAGCAGCCGTGGCTCCATCTGGGCGAACTCAAACCCGATCAGCCCGCGGCGGTCGCCGCCCGCGCCCTCGGTGACGCGTGGCGCAAGCAGGACGCCGCGGCGGTCAACGCCGCCGCCCGCCGGCTCGCCGAGGCGCTCCCGGGGATCAACCCGTCGGCCTACCCCACCACGCGCCGCTCGCTCGAGTCGCTGTACAACCGGGCCCACTTCTTCGAGTGGGGAATGTGGCTCTACTGCTTCGCCACCATCTTCCTGCTGCTCGCTTTCGGCACCGGGCGGCCGTGGCTCTCCCGGGCCGGTTTGGCGCTGCTCATCGCCGCCGTGGTTACGCACGCGTTGGGGTTCGGCATCCGCTCCTACATCGCCGAGCGCTACAGCATCCAGAACCAGTTCGAGTCGATGACCGGTGTCAGCCTCTTCGCCGCGCTCGTCGGGCTGGTGCTGATGGTCTTCAAGAAGCAGAAGATCTTCGCCGCGGCCGCCGCCGGCGTCGGTTTCCTGGTGCTGATCGCGGCCACGCAGACGGGCATCCCCGGCAAGGTGATCGCCCGCGAGGCGGCGATCCTCAACACCAGCGTCCTGCTGAAGTACCACGTCACCACGGTGCTCCTGAGCTACGGGCTGATCTCGCTGGGTTTCATCGTCAGCCTGTTCTATCTGGGGACGTACTACGCGAGTCGCGCAAAGGCCCGGGCCGGGGCGGCGACGGTGCTCGCCGCTGGTCCAGGTGGCGGCGCGGTGTCGATTGCGGCGGCGGCGCTCAACGAGCCGGAGGATCCTGCACAACCCGGCGCGGCATTCGGGGTTCACAGGGTTCTCGCAGATCTCGACAAGGCGCAGATGACCATTCTGCAGCTTGCCTTCTGGGTGCTGGGCGTCGGCATCCTGCTGGGCGCTTGGTGGGCCGACCACTCCTGGGGACGCTGGTGGGGCTTTGATCCCAAGGAGATGTGGGCCCTGGTGACGTGGCTGGTCTACCTGGTGGTCGTTCACGTGCGCGTTGCCAGCGCCGGCAACAAGGGGCTTAAGACGGCGTGGCTCAGCGTGCTCGGCTTTATCGCGATGCTGTGGTGCTACTTCGGCGTGAACCTGCTGCT
>DASPMT010000210.1:0-7096 GCA_035626935.1 Phycisphaerales bacterium
CGTCAACCTCTCCGCAAAGACGGTGGTGGCGTTGGGCGGCTACGCACAGCTCCTGCGGGCGGCCGGAGAAACGGCCGAAGCTGACAGGTGGCGGGCCGTCGCCGAGGAGTACGCGAACAAGTGGATCGACCTGTCGGGCACGGGCGACGCGACGCCGCTGGTGTTCGGCGACGGCGGCCGGGGCACGTGGAGCCAGAAATACAACCTGATCTGGGATCGTGCGCTGGGGCTGGGGCTTTTCCCGCAGGAGGTCTTCGACCGCGAGGTTGCGCTCTACCGCACGAAACTCCAGAAGAACGGACTGCCGCTCGACAGCCGCCGGACGTACGCCAAGCTCGACTGGACGCTCTGGTCAGCGTGCCTGACGGGCAGGCGCGACGACTTCGACGCGATCACGGCGCCGGTCCTTGATTGGGCCAACGCCACGCCGCCACCCAGCCGCGTCCCCCTGAGCGACTGGTACGAAACGACAAACGGCAAGACGATGGGGATGCACACCCGCACCGTAGTGGGGGGATTGTGGATGCCGCTGCTCCTTGACAAGACCCGTGGCAACCAATGAAAGGCGACGCAACCCGCCGGAAGCGGTCAGCCGGCTTTCAACCCGAGTTGCGCAGCGATGGTCGACGGTTCGATACGCTGACGCCAAGCTGCTGACATAATAAAAGCAGGCGTTCTTGTCTATCCTGCGGCCGAGAAACGGTTGCCGAACCGACACCAAGACCGTCGGACCGCGAGCAGGGCGGACCGCAGCACGTCGACACTCGTCGAGAGCAAACCGCAGCCGCGCCGCAAAGCGGACATCAGCCACGGCTCCAAAGGTCACGCACGAAGGAAGCGTGCAGGGGGTTGTTATTCCGACCCTGCGCGCAGTTCTCAATTGTTCAGTTGCAGGTATAGATCAGCACGCCGTCGGCGGTGCCGCTGAACCGGTAGGAGTAAAGCTTGTCGGGCGCGCCGGGACCGCCCGGAGTGGTAAGGCTGCCGGAGATGTTGAGCCGGATGCGCTCGCCGGTCGGCTGGTCGACGCGGTACCCGTCGAAGATGACCTCGACGCCGAAGCGCCAGTAAGGCTGCTCTGCCTGGATCCACTGAACGTCCAGGCAGTTCTCGCACGAGCGGGCGTCGGTGCTGCACGCCGGCGCGCGGTCGGCGCCGATGCCGTAAACGCCTACCAGCCGGCCCCGGTAGACCGAGCCGTCGTTCATCGAGTACTCACCCTCGCCGTCGATCGTGCCGCGGTAACGGCACGTTTCCTGCTCGCGGATGATGAGGCTGACGCGCCCCAGGAATCGCCCGTCCGTCCGCTCGCGGAACTCGTCGCACCAACCCTGGTGTGAGAAGGGGGTCGTCGCGCAGTTCAGGTTGCTGGAGACCAGCGGGAACTCCCACGCCGCGTTGTCAAGATGGAACGTCCGGCACGGGATCGGTGCGTCGTCGCAGCCGGTCTGGTAGAAGCTGTCGCCCTTCAGACGCCCCTCGCACGTGTCCTTGCTGATCCCGTACACGCAGTCGCGCACCTGGGCGAAGGGCCCCGGACCCTGGACGGGTCCCGGCGCGGCCAGCGTGCTGACCGCCGGGAGCGCCAGGACGGTGGGAAGCGGCGCCTTCGTTGCGGTCGCCGTGGCGGCCGCGCCCCCGCGAACCGCGAGCCCGGCGATCGCGCCGACGGCGGCGACAGTCGACACGCAAGCGACCATGGTCCAACCTCTGTTTGTCCGTGCCATTGTGTTCTCCTTGCACCGGTAACAGGCCTGATCAGCAGTGCTACACGCCCCACAGCGCACGCCTGTTCGCAGCCAGCGGCCGCGGTTGCATGGACGCAATGTAATGACAATCTACAGACGCAGCAAGTCTTTTTGTCACATATCGCGCTATTTTTGTTTGCTGCGAGAAGAGCCGCAAAGTCTCAGATCATCAAAGTACACATGGAATACGCGTGATCGGAAGACATTGCAACACGTGTAATCATTGCAAGCGAGGTGGTAACACGTGTTGTTATTTTGGGCCGCGTCACTCAAAGCTCTGTTCTGAGAGCGTCGGCGATCCTCCCCAAACGTGGGCGCGACCCGGATCGGCCGCCGGCTCCGTGCGGCAGCCGCCGGCGCCGCACGCAGAGCAAGCGCCCGCGTTTCGGCGACACCGGACCAGAAACGCCAAGCCGCCCGGCCCGCGCGCCCCTGACGGCGCCAGCCGTAAAGAGCGAGGCGAAGACAGCCAGGGAGCGCGCCAGCGCCGCGCCGTGCCGCCGCCGTTCACGCCGTGGGGTGGAGAGGGAAAGGCGCAACCGCTGCGCCGAGCTTCGCGCACCGCCGGCGCAGGTTGCGCGTCAGCGCCGCTCGAGCCGCAGCGCGTCCGCGTCCGCCGCTAGCCGCGCCGCCAGGCGCGCGGTGCCGGCCTCGGCGGTCGAGCGACCCACCGCCGCAGCCAGCGCGTCGGCGATGTCGCCGGCCGCACGCCGACGCGCGAACCGCTCACGTTCTTCCCGGTCGGGCGGCTGCGGCACCGGCGATACAGGGACGAACTTCAGCGGAGTATCGTCGTCGAAGTGGGCTCGCGAGATGTGATCGGACTGAGGCATGAAGAAGGCTCCCGATAGGAAAAACGAAAACGGGTGCGCGGCTCTGTCCCCAGAGCCCTGTCGAACCGGCTGATTGGTGGGTGGGGCCTCCGGCCCGTGCACGCCCGCATGTGCACCCGGCCGCGTGCGATGCGGCGGGAGACAGAGCGGCGTGCGGTGGATCTCGATCTCAGGTCACTCACCGGCGGATCATCCGCACGGGGCGTGCCACGCGATGCGTCGCGTGCCGATGAGTTTACCGTGAAAGGTGCGTTCAGCAACCAAAGTGCACGCGACAAAGCACGTTCGAGTGATTCACCGCACGGGCGAACGCTTACGCACCGTGCGCCCACCGGTTACGCACACGCGTGAGCCGCGCTTCACGCGCGGCGGCGAACCTGGCGCACAGGGCGAGCCGGATTACTTTTTCTTTTTGTCGGAGGGCAGCACGTCCTTCAGCGCATCGCCGATCCCCTTCTTCACGTCCTCGACGCCCTTCTTCACTTCGTCGCCCACCTTCGACGCGGCGCCGCCGATGATCTCCGCGGCCCCCTTGCTCAGCGCGTCGAGATTGGCGATCGACGAAAGCTGCGTACGCAGGTCGCTCAGCAGGTCCGGCGGGATGAAGCCCCCCCCCTTTTCCGCCGCCGCCGCCAGCACCGCCTTGACAACGATCGCCGTGAGCTGCGACATCGTCACGCCCGTTCCGCCCACGCCCGTGCCGGTGCGCCCCACGTCCTTGAGCTCGATCCGATCGATGGTGATCGTGGACTGGCTCACCTTCGTGATCACGTCGCCGACGTTGCCGAGCCCCCCTGGTACCGCGGCCGCCATATCGACGTGGACGGTAACGTTGGTGATCCGCAGGTCGCTGATGATGAACTTCTTCTCGTCGCCGGCCGGGGCGGGCTTGTCGCCGCTCCCCATCACCTTTTTAAGGTGGTCGAGGATGGCGTTGTAGTTGGTGGTACCGCCACGCTTCTCCAGGTAGACATCCACATCGTCCAGCGCAAGCGTCGGGATCACGACCGTGGGCTGGCGCAGGGTCGAATAGGAGACGGCGGTCTCTCCCTTGCCGAGCTTAAGGAAGTGAGGGGAAGTGAACTTGTCAGCCCCCCCGGCCACGGCGGGGTTGGCGACCTTGAGCCCGCTCATCTCAAACTCACCGCTGAATACGCCGACATCCACGCCGGAGACACTCGTCTCGGTGCCCAAGGCGTACGTCCCGCCACGCTCGATGACGCCCTTCGCGATCGAATCGATGTAAAAGAAGGCGGCCAGGACGGCGATCACCAGCACAACGACCAGGCCGATGGCGGCGTAAAGCAGCTTCTTGAACATGGGGCATTTTAGGGAAGGGGGCTCACCGAGGAATGGTCTTTCCGGAGAACGCCGTCGTGAAAAAGGCTTCAAGCAACCCCCGCTTGCGCACAAACCCTGCCCCGACCGTCCGCTACCCTCTCGGCCGTTGAGCGATACCCCGTCCATCCCCGGCGCGCCCCAGCCAGAGCAATCCACGCAACCGGTCCCCGGCTCGCCCGTCGCTTCGCGCCGACGCCGGCTCGTCGACCGGATCGAGGACGTCATCTCGCGTGCGACCGCCAAGTACGCCTGGGCGCACAAGCTGGCGAGCATGATCTGGCTGCCGTACGCGTTCCGCAGCGGCATCAAGATCAAACAACTCGACGACAAGACCTTCGGCGCCGTGCTCCCTTTCCGCCGTTTCAACCGCAACTGGTACAACGCCATGGCCGGCGCCTCCCTGCTTGCCAACAGCGAGATCGTCGGCGGGACGTACATCCACGGACGCTGCGGCGGTGACTACACCGTCGTGTGCAAGCGGCTGAGCTACAGCTTCCTCCGCCCCTGCTACGGGCCCGCGGTGTACCGCATCCACCCGACGCAGGACCTGGACGCTCTGCTCCGCACGGGCGACGAGTTCAACTTCGAGATCGAGATCGAGGTCGTGCAGCAGCTGCCCACGCGTGGCCTGGGCAAGGTGATCCGCGTGGGAAAGTGCA
The DNA here is from genome assembly GCA_035626935.1 of Phycisphaerales bacterium. Classification (GTDB taxonomy): domain Bacteria; phylum Planctomycetota; class Phycisphaerae; order Phycisphaerales; family UBA1924; genus JAJTGZ01. Next base: position 4,582 of record DASPMT010000210.1, read on the forward strand.
CGGCGACGTTCCACATCACACCCAAGGCGCTGCACGAGGCGCGGGCCAGGCGCAGGGCGTCGGCGGGGAAAGAACTGCCGGCGGGCGCTGTTGATGAGTAGCCAGGTCGGAGCTTTCAGATACGTTCCGGCAGTGACCGCCATCGCCGCGCCATGCCGCTCGCCCGCCAGTAAGCTGCTAACCCCCGCGGTTACTGTGGTTTCCACGCACAGCGGGGCTGCCAACCGCCACGATTGCTCATGATCAAGCGGCGGCGCGTTCCAGACGGCGGCGGCGCCGAGGACCGCTCCCAGGCGGGCATCGTTGATTGATTTCGGCGGATGCCAGCGGCGAGATCGGCGCGGGCACGGTAAACACATGCGATCGGAAGAACAATGCCAAAGAAGATCGCGGGAGCCGCGAGCAGCGCACTGAGTGTCCAGCCGCTTACAGGTGACACGGACGTGATCAGTGTAACTAGACGCGCTGGAAGACGGTCTGCGTCCGCAGGACCAAGCCTCCGCCGCCACCCGGCGTGAAGCCCGGGAACATGTGCGTGCTCTGCGCGTGCATCTCGTCGTCGAAGCGCTGAAGCTCGAGCATCGAGAGGCAGCGGAGCGGCTCCTTGCCGCCGCTGATCAGGGCCGGGAGCGTCCAGGTATGGATCAGCGCGTCGACCTCTTCGGCCAGCTCCAGCATCTCGCGGTACGTCGTCTGGTAGATCGGTGCCGGGAGCGTCTCGGTCTGAAGGCTCGTGGTGTAGAGCACGCACGCCTCGGTGAAGAGCTGCTCGTGGTCCTTCTCGCCGACGGCCGGGACGCTGAACGCGACGCCCGACGTCGGGAGGCCGGCGTCGCGGTCGGTGACAAGCTCGCAGAAGCAGTGGGTCCTGGTCTGGTAGCGCAGCATGTGCCCCAGCGGCGTAAGCCAGGCCTCAAACTCGGCCGCGCCGGTCACGCGTGAAGGCCCCGTCCCGAGCCCCTTCAGTTGAACGGTCTTGCGAGCCTTCATCTGAACCAGCTCGGGATGCAGCGGTCGGGTGTAGAGGATGAGGGTGTGGCTGGGCGAGGCGATCGACGGGCGCGGCCCGCTCCCGACGGCTTGGCCGCTGGCGGCTTTGCCGTTGGACCCAACGAGCGTCGCCGGCTCACGTACGTCTGTCGCCGGGTGCCTGGACGCGTTGGATTGGGGTGCAGGAGGAGGAGTGGGGGCGTGCATCCGCGAAGTCCTTTCGCACACGGGCCGTTGAGGGCTCCGTGGTTTTGTTTCTTCGCCGTCGCTTTCTCCCTGTATTTCCCGGGCAGTCCGGGGGGAGGTCGAAACGGGGTGCCTTCAACCATCGGTCGGGACGTCCGTCTGAGAGCACTGAAACGGGGCTGCGGAAGCTACCGATCGAAGAACCCGACGTGAAGATGAAAATCACGATAACTCGCGAGATCTCAGATCGTCAAGGGAAAAACCCAATAACTTGTGGCTCTGTCGCTTGGTGTGCACAATGGGCAGTGTCGCTAGGGGTGGGGACGACACACGTTTAGGGGCGGTGCCGTGCGCACGAACGGTGGGAAGCTGGTGGAGAACCCGTCTCGGTGAACCTTCTCTCACGGCGGCGATGCAGCGCTGTTGTTTGGCCGTGCGAGAGGCCGAACGCCGATCTTGACCAAATGTCGAGCCTCGCACGGCGGGTTTGGCCGCTGAACTTCATCGGTTTGAGAGCGCGCACCGCGGTGCTGGGTTCCGCGCTGCGCAGTTGCGCGCGAGCTGAAGCGGAAGGGATAGCCCGCGAGCTCCTGGTGATCGCGCGCGGGCGCCCCGACAGCCTCGCCGTGCCCCACCTCGCTTCGCGCTGGACGCTGCTTTCCGCGGCACAGCGGAGCGAACTGACGCTGATCATCGGCGGCGACTGGCCCCAGCTCGCCGAGTACCTGGCCGCGGACGCCGATCCGCTCACGCGCGCAAGCGCCGCACGCGCCTGCGCCGAGGTGGGAGGGGTAGGAGTGCTCGCCGGAGCGTCGATCGTCAAGCTGCTGGCCGATCCGGAGCAGCACGTCGGCGACGAAGCGGAGAAGGCGCTCGCGTCGTTCATGCGTGCGCTCGCCGAGCGCACGCTGGACCAGAGCGGCCAGGCCGCCGCGCGCGCCGCGGCGGACGCGGCCATAGAGACCTTCGACCGTCACCGCCGAACCGGCGCGCTCCGCGCCGCCATCCAGCACGGCCTTGTCGCTCGCGATGGCGGGCTGGCGGGCGGAGTGGGGGGGGCAAGGGGTAGGTGGATAAGCGATCCCGATCACCCGGCCCACATGGTCGTCCGCGGGCTGATCCGCACAAGCGACGACCCCGCGATGCGGTCCTGCGCATGGGCCTGGTTGAAGCACCCATCCCTGGCGACCGCCTGCGCACAAAGGCTCACCCGCGCCGACGGCGTCGCTGATCAGTCCGCCGTTCTTGAGCGGTCGCACCTGGCCTTGAATCCCGTCCGGCAGGCGGGCCTCACCTGCTCCAGCCGGGTGGACGAGCGCGACTTCGCCGGCGCGCTCCC
>DASPMT010000211.1:0-3675 GCA_035626935.1 Phycisphaerales bacterium
CAGCTTGCGCAGCTCGCCTTGGATCCTCGTGTACCCCCAGTCGGTCTCCCGGGCCAGCCGGAGGATCAGCTCCCTAGTGCGTTCCGGCGTCCGTGGCCGGCCCGGCTTGCGGCTGGGCCGCTTCCGCTTGGATCGGCGGCCCGCATCCCGCACCCAGCGGGAGAAGGTCTTCTCCGAGGCGACGACCAGGAACTCCTTCACCGCGGCCCCAAGCGGCCGGCCCAACTTGATCAGCCGCGTGCGCTCGGCCGGGGTGGTCCGGACCGGCCCGGGCACCCGCGCTCGGAGCATCTCCAACTGGGCCATGAGGAACTGGTTCTCCTGGCGGAGCTGCGCGTGGGTTGAGCCGGCCAGCACACGGAGGAGGCGGTGGTAGAGAGCGGCCATCGGCGGAGTATCCCCGGAAACGGGTGCCGAAAGGCGGGGACGGGGTTTTTGAACACCGCTGGACGGGCCGTGGGGGCTGTGCAGCGCTGAGCCGTAGTGGGGGTAAAAGCGCGGCGGGAGGTCAACTAGGGCCGGGCTCCGGAAGCCGGGGACGGGTTGTTAACTAGAGAAAGGGCGGTTTCCTATGCAGGAAACGGCCGGTCCCGATCGGCCGGGCTGCCGGGCTCCGGGTGGTTGCCCCTACCCTTGCTCATGCGAGAGCGGTTCGAAACTGTTTTGAATGGGGAGATGGAACTTCGTTGTTGCGCAGCTCGGGAGGCTCCAGCAGTGCCGATCGGCGGCCGTGAAGAAACGGCGCCGGCGTGGTGAGCGTGCGGCGCTCGCGCTGCACCACCGCATTTCGGGGTGCAGCAAACGGCGCACGCAAGCATCGTGTGAACGACTCGTGAACCATTCCGCAAAGCCTGTCCGAACTCCGGTGACGGCTCGCAAACCCGAGGTGATTCCGGTATGCTGATGCCAGCACCCCCCCCGCGGACCCCGGAATCGACTCGGATGATCTACCAACGACTGATTCGTGCCTTCTCCGTGTCGGATGTCGCCGCGGCAGCGGCGGACTGCTGCACGGCCCGCGCTAACGCGCAGCCCCGAAGTGCCTGTTCGCCGCCCGCTCTGAACCGGTCTGCGCGGGAATAGAAGTCGCGCCAAGTTTGAATGTCATCGTGTTACAATATGTTATAAGCGCCTTGCGTTGCAGCGTTTTACGACCTCGATCGGCCCGCCGGTCGAGTGGAATGAGGAAGTATGGATCACAATCTGGATCGTGGATCATTCCGTGGGCTCGCCGGGTTTGCCGGGGCTCTGGCATTGGGGGTGTCTGCTGTGCTCGGTCAGCCGGGAACCTCGTTGTGCGGTGGGCCCGGGTCCAATGAGCGGCCCCCCGCCCACACATATCTGCCTGCGTCTCCGCGGAGCGGCCCTAGCCGCTTCTCGGGGACGATGTACAACATCGGGCACTGGTGGAAAGACGACCCCCGTGGTGTTGGCACCAAGTTCGATTACACCGGCTACCCGTCCAACCTCGACTGGAGCTGGGGACCAACGTCGCCTGACTTCCCACCGGTTTCGCACTCACTTGCCGACGATACCGTCGCGCTCGTCCCGGCGGACGCGCGCGCGGTCAACATCGCTTCGCGCGCCTTTGGAACGCGGCCCACGATCGAAAACTCCGTCGATCTCATCACCGGCCGCCCCCTGGTCAAGGAAACTGACCTTGAGCTCGCCTTCGGTGGCGCGACCTTCCGCTATACCCGAACATTCTCGAAGATGAATGACCACGAGGGTGTGCTGCGTCGCGACGGCGCCAACCCCTCGAACTTTGCGTTCCTTCCTGTGGGCCGTCAGGAGTTCTGCTGGGATTGGCACGGCGAAGGATGGATGAGCAACCTCAGCCCCATCCTCTTGATCGATGCCGCCTACCACGAGATTCTCGGTCAGGGTGACAACAGCACTGCCTCGAACCACACGCCCCCGCGACGCCGAACGTGGTTCGTTCTCGACGCACACAGGTCGATCCCATTCGACCGCGACCCGGCCACGGGTAACTACACCTGCCCAGCGCAGTTTGATGCAAGGCTGATTCCTATCGGAGGCACGTGGACAACCGACACCACACCCGAGGGGGGCCATTGGCAGGTCTTCCCCACCCACTACAAGGTCATCCTGCGTGACTCGCTGACCTACACGGTCGAGGTCCAGCCTGACGAGCTGCCGTACATGTCCTGTCCCGATGAGGCCGGCAACCTCGTTCTCGCCTCCGCCGCGCCCGACCTTAACCGTCCCGGTCAGCCGGCACGCGTGGGGATGGGTGGCCGCGGAGCGCCGCGCCACGGATTTACCACGCGCATCGATGACAACTACGGCCACCGGGTCGAGATGACGCTCGCTCCTCGCCGTCAGTGGGTGGTCAACGACATCGACCAGTTCGGGACGCCGCGTCCTGTCGTCGTTGACAATCACCACGAGTGGGGCCAGGTTCGCACAGTCAAGCTCATCCGCAACGCCGGCACGGCTCAGGCAGCCGTCGAGTGGACGTTGCTCTTCCAGTACCGGGCGTTCTGGGGACACAGCGGTCAGGTGCGCGGGTTGCTCACGGACGCACCGGCCTATGCGCTCTGGCAGCCTTGGAACCTTGAGCGGAATGGTGCGCCGACTATCAACAGTGAGTTTGCGGCGCTCTTCGCTACCACCGCAGTTCACCGGATCTACGCCTACCGCGGCTTCGACGCCTCGCTGGCGAACTTTGTTTCCCAGCAGCCCGAGTGGGACTGGCTCGATAACAGCCCTGATGGCTGGACTTTGGCGGGCAAGAAGTTTGTGCGCCCGCCCCAGCAGCGCCTCGACCTCGCCGTAACCGATGCGATCGAGAGCCCCTATCCGTCCGGCTGGGCGCACAAGGTGTCCTATCTGTACCAGGGGCCGACCGGCGACTGGGTGCAGGACATCGAAACGGGGGATCTGTGGAACGGGCCCGACGGTCTCGCCGAAACAGCCGCTCAGGCGAACGAACCTACGCCGCTGCTGCGCAAGGCCGAAACTGTCACCCGTCCTCTCGCGCAGCCCAGCGAGCTGTCGAGCAACCGTCGTCTCTACTTCTACCGGAGCATGATCGAGGTCGCTATGCCCGGCGTGTCCGGTTCGGTCGACCTCGGCTACATGCTCGACGAACAGGGTGTGAGCGATGTGATCCGCGAGATGGAGTCCGCGCGGACCGAGAACCTCGACAGCAACGAAAGCAACGGCACCGTCAACATCGCCTGGCCTTATCAGCCGATCGGCAACGGGTCTCCAGAAGTCGTCTACGAGGGCGGCACGCAGCCGTTTACACCCTACACCATCCTTCGCTCGCGTTGGCCCTACGCGTACCGCGACGCCGCAGGGGTGCTCAAGCAGCGGAACATCTTCGATCATGCGACGGTCGGGCTTTCGTCTTACCGTGATGCTGACGCGTACGTGATCGGCCTCCGGCAAGAGGTTGAGCAGATGGTCCAGTCCTGCCTGGGCCTCAGCCCGAGCCAGATCGGGCGCACGGTCTTCGATCCACACTCGGTCCTGCGTGGCGCGCTGCTGCGCCGCCGCTCGGACTCAGCCGAGGATGCGTTCTACCGCACGCACTCCTTCATGGTCGTGCCTGAAGGCGTCGACGTGCCGACCGGTCTGGGTGGTCACGTATACACCATCGAACCGGCAAACGACAATGGGATGGGGCTTTGGGAGTTCAGCGGTATC
>DASPMT010000212.1:0-8350 GCA_035626935.1 Phycisphaerales bacterium
CGTCTTCGGGCCCGGCACCTACACCCTCGACACCAGGAACATGCCGATCCTCTCGACGATCCTCGGCTGGAAGTACGGTTTTGAGTCGCCGTTCAAGGCGGAGGTGTACTTCGTCTCCACGCGCACCTTCACGGACCTCAAGTGGGGCACGCTCAACCCGATCATGATGCGCGACCCCGAGTTCGGGCCCGTCCGCATCCGCGCGTTCGGCACCTACACCACCCGCGTCAGCGATCCCGGCTCGTTCATCAAGAACGTCGTCGGCACCGACGGTCGTTTCACCACCGAAGAGATCATCAACCAGCTCCGCAACCTGATCGTCTCGTCGTTCACCGAGGGGATCGCCCAGACCCGCGTCAGCGTGCTGGACATGGCCGCCAAGCAGGGCGAGGTCGCCGCGCTCCTGCAGGCGAAGATCAAGGCCGACTTCGCCCGCTACGGGCTCGACCTCCCCACGCTGCTGATCGAGAACATCTCGATGCCTCCCGAGGTGGAGGCCGCGCTGGACAAGCGCACCAGCATGGGCGTGCTGGGCAACCTCGACGCCTACACCAAAATGCAGGCCGCCGATGCGCTCCGCGACGCGGCCAAGAACCCCGGCACCGCGGGGACGTTCGTGGGCGTCGGCGTCGGGCAGTCCATGGGCGGCATGATCGGCTCGACCATGAACCAGGCGCAGGGAACTCAGGGCCTGGGCGCAGCGCCGCCGCCCCTGAGCGGCGGTGCGCAGTACTTCGTCGGCATCAACGGCCAGCAGCACGGGCCGTTCGACGCGGCCACCATCGCCGCGATGGCCGCGCGCGGCCAGGTCAACCAGCAGACGCTCGTCTGGACGCAGGGGATGGCCAACTGGCAACCCGCGGTGCAAGTCGCGGCGGTGGCCGCCCTGCTCGGCTCGGTTCCGCCGCCGATGCCGCCGACCCCATAAACCCCGCGGTGAGCACGACATCCATAACCCGGTTCCCCTGCAGGAGCTGCGGCGCCACGCTGGAGTTCTCCCCTGGGGCCGAGAAGCTGGTCTGCCCGTACTGCCGGGCGGAGAACCAGATCGAGGCCGCGGAGGCGGTGCAGGAGCTCGACTACCACGCCGCGATCCAGCGGCTGCAGAGCGCCGCGCCCACCGACCAGGTCTCGGTGGTGCACTGCGACTCCTGCGGCGCAAGCGTTACGGTTCCGGAGCACACCGTCAGCTTCGCGTGCCCGTTCTGCGCCGCCAACATCGTCAGCCAGGCGCGGGCCTGCCCGGTGATCAGGCCCAACGCCGTGCTGCCGTTCCGCGTCACGCGGGAGCAGGCGATCGACGCCTTCCGCTCGTGGTTGAAGTCCAGGTGGCTCGCTCCAAACGCCCTCAAGCGCGAGGGCCGGCTCGACGCGTCGGTCAGCGGCGTCTACATCCCCGCCTGGACCTACGACACACGCACCGTCACCGCCTACACCGGGCAGCGCGGCGATGCTTATTACACAACCCACACCCGCACCGTCAACGGGCGCACGCAGACCTACCGCCAGCGCCATATCCGGTGGAGCCACGCCAGCGGCACGGTCCACGTCGCCTTCGACGATGTGCTGGTCGAGGCGACGCCCACGCTCAACCGCGACGACCTTGGGCACCTTGAGCCATGGGACCTCAAGGCCTGCCTCCCCTACCGCGACGAGTTCCTCGCGGGTTTCCGCGCCGAGGCGTACCCGCCTCAACTCGACCTGCCCAACTGCTTCGAGCAAGCGAAGGCGATCATGGCCTCATCGATCGATTCGGCCATCCGCTCGGACATCGGGGGCGACGAGCAGCGCATCAGCTCCAAACGCACGCAGTACAACGACCTCACCTACAAGCACCTGCTGCTCCCGGTCTGGGTCAGCGCGTACCGCTATCAGAACAAAGTCTACCGCTTTCTCGTCAACGCCCGCACCGGCGAGGTGCGCGGCCAGCGCCCGTGGAGCGCCTGGAAGATCGCCGGCCTGATCGTCATCGGCCTCGTCGTCGCGGCCATCGTCGTCGCAGTCGCGGCGGCGAACAGGTAGATGACGTCCGAGTTTCTCACTCCCTGAGCTTCGACCGGATCACCTCAACCGCCTTCTCCAGCAACTCGTCGCGTCCGGCGGCGAGGCCGGCGGCGGTTGGCTCGCACGGCACCGTGGGGGCGATCGCAACGCCGTGATGAGGCGAGCCGTCGTGCTTCATCACCCGCATACCGGTCCATGAGAGGGTGTAGCCGCCGGGAAGGGTGAACGGGTTGACGTTGCCGTTGGTGCCCGCTGTCGGGCCACCGACGATTTCGCCGAGCTTGTACGCCTCGACAATCCCCATGATCGACTCGGCGTAACTGATCGCGCGGCCGTCGGTAATGAACACAACCGGCTGCGACGGTCCGCCGAGGCGCGGCTGCGCCGGCGGCAGGTTCCATCGCCCGCGCTCCGTCCAGACCCAGCCCCCGCCCCTTTGGTTTCCGGGGAGCGTCACCGTCGGGATGATCCAGCGGGCGCTCTGGATGTTCTCGTCAGTCAGGTGACGCAAGACGGTGGTGGCCGCCGAGTCGGGATAGCCGCGGAGGTCGAAGACGATACCCGCGGCGTCCTTGAGCGTGCCGAGAACGGCCTTGAGCGACTCGTTCTTGCCGCCGTCGAGATTGAAGTAGACGATGTCCCCCTTTTCGGCGCTGTCGATCGTGCCGACGACGGAGCCATTCTCCGGGCGACCGGCGCCGCGCAGGGGCGTGAGCTTGTCGAAGCCCACGAGCGGGACGCTGAGGGTGGCCTCGGCGCCGCCGCGCTCGACGGTGACGCTCGAGGGGTCCGCCGATGGGGCGTAGAGCTGCAGGCCGCGGGCGATCGCGTACCGCGCCCACTGCTCGGTGGCCGCGGACGTCTGCGGCCGCCACTCGGCAAGGAACTCAGGCGGTGTGCGTCCGTCGATCCGGACGATGCGGTCACCGGCCTTGAGTCCGCTGCCATCCATCGCGCGGCCGATGACCATGTCGTCGCCGAGGAACATCAGCGTGCAAGGGAGTCCCTTTCGCGGGCGGAGGTCGGTCTGGTTGACGTTCCCGTGCCCGTCGTGGAGGTCGCCCACGAGCCGCCGGAGCGTGCCGAGGAATGCCGCAGCGTCCGCGTCGGTCGCTGCGGCCTTGAGCGATCGCGTGAGCGTGGCGTCCCAGTCGGTCTTCACCGCGTCGAAGTAGGGATAGAAGTGGCGGAACAGATTCCAGGCGATCACGACGTCACCGATGCGGGTGACGCGGTCGTTGCCCGAGGGTCGCGGGCCCTCTGGACGCGCATCGACCAGCGGAGAGCCGGTGGCCGTGGGGGTTGTCGCCAGGTCGGCATCGAGCGCGAGGGTGACCGGGATGCGCCAACTGACGCCCGCCTCCGTTCCGGTGGCGAACGTGCCCGGGGGCGGGAGCCTGCGCTCGCCGTCGACCTTGGCGGCCTCGCGGATGCGTGTGGATTTGTAGATGCTCTGGCCGGCAGCGCCCGGGGTGAACTCGGGCCCGAAACCGATGCCGGCGTGCTGCCAGCCGGTGATGCGTCCCTCGGTCGGCGCTACAGGCTCAGCGGGCGCTGCGGCCCCGGCCCACACCTGGATGCCGACCCCGACGCCGGCGAACGTGTCGGTGAGCGTCCGCGCGAGCTCCGCGGCGTCGGCGCATTGCTCCGCCCGGCGAGCGCCCTCTGCGGCGATGAGGTTCCAATCGGCGCGGAAGGCCTCGTCGCTGGGGTGGAAGTACTTCACCTGCCCGTACATCTGCGCGAAAGCGCGGACGTTGGCGAGCCCGCGGTCGGAAAGAGGCGCGGGCGGCGCCTCAGCGGTCTTGAGCTCTCCCTCCTCGATCGTCACGCTTTTGACGGCGGCGATGGCCGGGGCGAAGACCAGGACCCCGACATTCAAGGCCGTGGCGTCGTCGTCGATTCTGCCGGCGAGAGTGACCGTCTGGTACGCGTCGCCAGTGGTGGGACGCACCGGGCGGTCGTAGCAGTTGTCGAACCACCCTTGCACCTCGTTGGGACGGTCGACGCGTACCCACGGCTGGGCGCGGCCCTCACCCTTTGAGGTCGGGTCGGTGGCCCGAAGCCGGAAGCGGAGGATCACGTTCTTGCCGCGGTACGGGGCGGCGTCGACCGACTGCATGAAGTTGCCTGTGCCGCCCGCCTGGCGCGACTTGAGCTTGAGCTCCACCGCGCGGTCGCCGCCGGCGCCGGTAAGTCGGGCGCCGAGCGCCGTCGTGGGAAGAACCCAGCCGTCAGGGAGCGCCCCTTCCGCTCCCTTGGAGAAGTCGCCGTTGGGGATCGGCGGTACGTCGGCCGCCGTAGCGCCCGCGAGCAGCGCACTGACCGAGAGTGATAAGAGCATCTTGATCGTCGCGCGCACGCTGCACCTCCACCTTCATTGCCGGGCCGGCGCACCGCTGCGCCGCGGCCACTTCCACACGCAGACGCCGGCGGTGAGCACCGAGCCGGCGAAGCTGAGCGCAAGGTCCTTCTGCGGGTCAAAGACGTCACCCTGCTGCCCGTTGTACTCCTCCGCGTTCTCCTCTGACATCGTGATCGCGATCCCCCACTCCGCCACCTCGTAGATGTTGCCGAAGAGCGAGACGACACCGACCGCCAGCAGCGCCGCCCAGAACGGTTTCTTCAGGCCCGCGTGCCTCCATCCGATCTCGAACAGGACCGGCGCTGCCAGCACCCCGAACGAGAGGTGCACCAGCCGGTCGAAGTGGTTCCGTTCCCAACCGAAGATGCCGTTGAGCGTCCTTCCCGTCATCGACTTGAACCAGTCGTCGTACGGGACGTTGCTGTAGAGGTAGTGAGCGCCCAGGATGTGGAGGAGGAAAAAGGCCGCGAGGAGGGTGTAGGAGAGGTCGGAAAGGGGCCACCGGCGGCTGGTCCAGATGAAGAGGCCCAGTGCGATGACCGTGGGGATGTGCTGCAGCGCCGTGTCGAAGGCGGAGGTCGGCCCGATGCAGCCGACGACGAGGGCCGCGACCACGACGATCAGCAGCCAGAGCCGGTACGGCCAGCGCTTCATGCCGGGCAGCATACGGCGCCGCGTTCGCAGCGGCCGAAGCCGGGCTGAATCGGTCCTCACCCGGTATCCTGCACCATGCCCACAGCGATCACGCAGCTTGCCTTGGTCACACTCGACGGGGCGTTTCAAGGGTTGGCGTGGCAGGGCCCGACGCTGTCGGGCTCGCTGAAGAGGGTCACGCCGGACCTCGCGCTCTGGAAACCGAGCCGGTCGCGGCGGTGCATCTGGGAGCAGGTCCTCCACGCGACGTACTGGAAGCTGACGATCCTGCGGGTGTTCGACCCGGGCACGGAGCTGACGCTGCTGCGACCGGGGAGCAACTGGCCCCGGCCGCCGGAGGCGACGCCCTTGACCGCCGAGCGCCTGTGGAAGGCGGACATCGCACGGCTGCACGAGGTGCACGCGGCGTTGCGTGCGGCGGTGGCGGCCCTGCCGGAGCGCCGGTGGAACAAGCGGCCGCGGAAGCCGAGCTCCCCGAACGTGCGCTCGATGACGTACGCGGGTTACCTGGCGGGCGCGGCCGCGCACGACGCGTACCACACCGGTCAGATCCGATTGCTGAAGCGCCTGCGAGCAGAAGCGTGATCCAGATCGTCCTGACGATCGACATCGCCGCGCCGCCGGAGCGGTGCTTCGACCTGGCGCGGTCGATGGACTTCCATCCGCACTCGATGCGTGCGACTGGTGAGCGGGTTGTGAGCGGGCGGGCTTCGGGTCTGCTGGAGCTGGGCGATGAGGTGGAGTTTGAGGGGCGGCATCTGGGGATGACGCGGCGGCTGCGCGCCCGGATCGCCGAGATGGATCGGCCGCGGACGTTTGTGGATGTGCAGGTACCCGGCGGCGGGGCGTTCGAGGCGCTCACGCACCAGCACCGCTTTGAGCCACTCGCGGGCGTCGGGACTCGGGTGACGGATGAGATCGAGATCGAGGTGGGGTACGGCCCGCTCAGTGTTGCGGCCGAACGGATCATCGTCGGCCCCCACCTGCGGCGGCTGGTGTCGCAGCATCAGCGGAACCTGAAGGAGACGGCGGAGATGGAGGGGAGCGACGGGTGGCGGCGGTTTCTTCGGGGTTGATGGTTGACACGGCGACGGTGGGCGCCTTCAAGGTTTCCGCACCAGTTTCGTCCAGGTGGCGAGGCTGGGGGCACGCGCTGTGACAGTCGGTGGGCGTCGCTCAACCGCCGGCGGGTTTGGCTTTGAAGCCTTTGGCGACCAGCTCGGCGACGATCCGGTCGCGGTGGTCGCCCTGCAGCTCGATGGTGTTGCTCGACTTATCGAGCGTGCCGCCGGTGCCCATGCCGCTGCGCCACGCTTTGAGCATCGCGCCCAGGTCGTTAGCGACGGGGTCCAGGCCGGTGACGACGGTGACGAACTTGCCGTTGCGCTTCTCGCGGCGCACGCGCGGCGACTGCTCCGAGGGTGGCATCACGGCGCCCTGCGCGTTGCGCGGGCATCGGCACTGCGCCAGCGCGAGGCCGCAGCGCTCGCAGGTGACGGGTCGCTCGAGCTTTGTGCCGTCGAAGAGGCCCATGGGGGAGGGTAAAGCGCCAAATGGCAAATGGCTAAAGCGCCAAATTGTGGCGACTATTCGAACCGCAGGTGCTTGACGCTCTCGCCGCTGTCGCGGATGTCTTTGAGGGCGTCGATGCCGATCTCCAGGTGGCGCCGGACGAACGACGCGGTGACGGTGGAGTCGCTGGCGGCGGTCTTGACACCCTCGGGGGTCATCGGGTTGTCGCTCACCAGCAGCAGGGCCCCCTTGGGGATGTGGTTGACGAACCCGACGACGAAGAGCGTGGCGGTCTCCATGTCGATGGCGCTGCAGCGGATGGAGCGCAGGTACTCCTTGAACGCCTCGTCGTGCTCCCAGACGCGGCGGTTGGTCGTGTAGACGGTGCCGGTCCAGTAGTCGTGCCCGTGCTTGATGATCGACTGGCTCACGGCGCGCTGGAGGCGGAAGCTCGGGAGGGCGGGGACCTCCTCGGGGAGGTAGTCGTTGCTGGTTCCCTCGCCACGGATGGCGGCGATGGGGAGGATGAAGTCGCCGAGCTTCTCCTTTTTCAACCCGCCGCACTTGCCGAGGAAGAGGACGGCCTCGGGTTGCACGACGCTGAGCAGGTCCATGCAGGTGGCGGCCATGGCGCTGCCCATGCCGAAGTTAATGATCGTGATCCCCTCCGCGGTCGCCGAGGTCATGGCGCGGTCGCGGCCCACGACGGGCACCCCGAACTCCGCCGCGAACATCTCGACGTAGTTCATGAAGTTGACGAGGAGGATGTGGCGGCCGACCTCCTCGACCTTCAGGCCGGTGTAGCGCGGGAGCCAGTCTCGAACGATCGCGTCCTTGGTGAGCATGGTGGTGCGGGGCAGCGTACGCGCGCCCGGCTCTATCCCGTGCTTGATGCTGGCGTGATCGGCCTGCAGAGGGAGAGCGTCGAGGCGGCGGCCAGGATGAGGCTGCGCGCCGACCGCGTGGACGGCGGGGAGGCGGTGCCGAGCGGCGGGATGCGTGGTCGCGTGTCGGCTTCGGGGAGATCGGCAGGCTTGTCTTCGCCTGGATTCGCCGGTGGAAGCGCGCGGTCGGAGTGCGGCGAATCGTCGACGTCGGTCGCGGGGCGGTGGCGGAAGCGGGCGACGACGGTGATAAGACGACGCAGTTCGGTGCGGTCGGTGCTGGTTTTGATGAGGTCGGTGAGGGCCTTGACGGCCGCGAGGTGGGCTTCCACAAGTGCGGAATTGAATTGTGCGGTGATGGTGGACATGTCCCTGACCCCTTTTTGTGATCGCCAGACCGCGCTGAACGGCGCGGAGTGACCGGTGACAGAGTACATGTTGGTACGGTAAATGCAAGGTATACAAACGGTATTTGTTTGGATTCACCTGAGTAGGTGGCGCACGGGACGCTTCTCTGGCGGCAATGGTCTAAATGGCGTCATGCCTGTCGGCGGGGTTGCCGGACGGACCGCACTTCCGGATGCGATGAAGGCAATTCCTTGAAGGGGTCAGGTCACGCTGATCCCCCTCAGCTCGAACCGCGGGGAGCCGGACCCCGGGGGGCCGAAGCTCAGCGGATGGCCGCGCCCTTGCCGCCACACCCGCACTCCGGGCACGCGGCGCCCTTGCCAAGCCCCACGAGCGAGTAGCCGCATCTATTACACGCATTCGTCGCCGCCCGCCGCCGTGCGCGGATACCCGAGCCCAGGAACAGCGCGGCGGGGGTCCAGAGGAGGAGGGGGATGGGCCAGACAAGCACGAAAATAATCGTCATGTGTCGCAGGCCGAGCGGTAGCCGAGATATGGCGACCACGCCGAAGGACCGTGTCAC
>DASPMT010000213.1:0-2453 GCA_035626935.1 Phycisphaerales bacterium
TAGGGCTCAGAACGGGTTCCTCTTGGCTCCCGTCTCCTGGACGCACGGCGGGCCGCTGTCCGGGACTTCGCACGTGTACAGCATCACGGCCCCGATCGGATGGCCTTCGTTCGATCTCATCATCGCGGCGCCGAGCTATCAAACCTGGAAGTTCTTCGTACGAGACGGTGAGACGCACGACGTGTGGCTCGCCAAAGCATGACGCCGTGCAATGCCGGAATCGCCAAGCGCGCGTTAACTAACTACTTCCCGCGGAATAAGTGGTGCGGTTTGAGGGGGTCGTTCCGTCCGGTGTGTTGATCAGAATTCCCTGCAAGTGAGCGGGTTTCTGGTTGAGAGGAGTGAGTGTGCTGACGCTCTGGGCGGATCAGGCGGAGTCGTTGTGGGACGAGGGATTGCCGGTGGAGGTGCGCGAGCTGCCCGAGGATCTGGCGGCGCTGGACCGGTTGTTGTCGGACCCGGAGTTGTTGGCGCCGATCGTGGCGCGCTGGCGGCGGGAGGTCGCAGAGACGCGCCGGGCGGTGCTGACCGATGGGCGTCCGACGATCGCGATGGAGAGCTACGTGCGCTTGATGGTGCTCCGGCAGCGCTACCGGTGGGGGTATCGGACGCTGGTGGCGGAGGTGTCGGACTCGATTCATCTGCGGCGGTTCTGTCGGATCTCGCTGTCTGCGCGGGTGCCGGACGAGTCGACGGTGCGCAAGCTGACGAGGCGGATCGGGGCGGAGACGGTGAGCGAGCTCACGCGCGCGCTGATCGTCAAGGCGACCCGCGAGAGGCGTTTCCGGGCGCGGGCGGTGCGGATCGACTCGACGGTGATCGAGGCCGACATCAAGTATCCGACCGACGCGGGGCTGGCGTCCCAGGGGGTGCGGGCGCTGGCCCGGGAGGGGCGCAAGCTCGCGGCGATGGTCGGCGAGCAGCGGCGGCGGGTGCGGGACCGGTCGCGGTCGATGGGTCGCACGCTGCGGGCGATCTCGCGCACGATCCGGCGCCGCTCGGGGGAAGCGAAGGCGGAGGTGCTGGAGTTGACCGCCAGGACCGGCAAGTTGCTCGAGCGGTCGGTCGCCGAGACGAGGCGGCTGGCGGCCACGGCGCGCCGGCGCGCCCGCGGCCGCGGCGCGCGGGCCAAGCTCAGGGCGGCCGCGAAGCTCGAGCAACTCGCCGACCACTGCGAGAAGGTCGCCCGGCAGATCACGCAGCGCGTCAAGAGCGAGCCGATCGCCGATCGGATCGTCTCGCTCGCCGATCCGGACGCGCGACCGATCCGCAAGGGCAAGCTCGGCAAGCCAAACGAGTTCGGGTACGTGACGCAGCTCGCGGAGGTCACGGAGAACACCAGACGCGGGGCGCGCGGGCTGATCCTGCCGGCGGCCACCGCCCCGGGCAACCCGAGCGAGAACACGCTGCTCCCCGAGACCGTCGCCGAGCTGGAGCGGCTCGGGCTCAGTCCGCGCGAGGTAGCCGTGGACGGCGGCTTCACGCCTGCGCCGACCACCACGACGCTGGCGGACATGGCGCCCGAACGAGTCTTCATCTCCGGCCGCCAGCAGCCCGGCTCCAGACGCACCCAGCGCCGCCTGCAGCGCTACCGCACCGGGGCCGAGGGCCGCATCAGCCACCTCAAGCGCCGCTACGGCCTAAACCGCAGCCGCCTGAAGGGCCACGACGGCCAGCAGATCTGGACGCAGTGGTCGATCCTGGCCTACGACCTTGACACGCTCGCCGTCCGGACCGGCTGAAACACTCCAACCGCTCCGACCAGAGCAACCCAACCCACTCACTCGAACGGCCGCGCCAACCTCCAGGCGCGGCCGTTTCGCACTCAAGGGTTTTTCCGCGGCAAGTAACTAAGTGCCGTGTCTAGGGCACACCACCTGGTCAGCGGCGTCGACGTCAGCCTGGCGCTGATCGACGATCTCGAGCTGCAGATCGCCGGTCGGGCAGCCAGATCGCCGGCACCACGTCGCGGTTCGAGAGCACCTCCGGCGCGTGCGCGTCGATCTTGTCGCTCTTGCACGCCAAACGGCGCCAGCCCGTTGACCTTCTGCGCGTCGGCGATCAGCACCTCCCAGCCGAACTCCCCGAGCGTGTCGTGCAGAGACCGCACGCCGTTCATCGACTCGATCACCGCCCGCACGCGCCCGGCCCGCACCCGCATGGCGAGATGGCGCAGGCCGTCGGCGTCCGGCGCGGCCGCCGTTCGCGCGACCACCTCGCCGGCATCGTCGACCAGGCAGACGTCCAGCCGACGTCGACTGAGATCCAATCCAGCGTGCAACATGATGGCGGGCCTCCTCGAGCTCGCTCCTCGGTGACACGCTGAGCGTCCCACCGGGGAGGCCCTCCTTCATGGCAGTCCCAAGCAGCCGTCCGGCAGCGCCGAGGACGGTGTCTGGTTGCTCAGGGATGCGGTAGCGCCGGTTGTGTCGATGGTTTCTTCCGCGGGAGGG
>DASPMT010000214.1:0-17049 GCA_035626935.1 Phycisphaerales bacterium
CGTCCCGTTGTCGTCCAGCAGGGTGAGCCGGTAGCGCTTGGTCTGGAACGCCTCGCCGAAGTCGGAGTAGCGGAGGACCCTGAGCGGCGTGCCGGGGACGACGGTGTGGTGCGCGGGGGATGGGTACATCTGTCCCTTCCATCCGGGCACCTGAGCGATGCGGCGGTGCTTGCCGGTTCGCCAGTTCCACTCGATGAGCCAGGACGACTTCCCGCCGCGCTCTGCGCCGTCGAGATAGACCGTGCCGGCGGCGGCATCATGCCCGACGACCAGCGGCGCCGTCGATCCTCGCCCCACGAACTCCTCACCGCGCAGCGTGGCGATGGTGCGCCCGCTGTCGACGCTGACGAGGTCAATGCCGTCGGTTCCCTGGAGGTAGACGGCCTTTGCCGCCGGGTTGTAGACCGCGTGAAAGAACGTCCGGGTCGGGCGTGCGCAGATCAGACTGCGGGTGACGCCGGATTCGGTGTCGAGTTCAAGGAGGGCATCGCCTCGCGCCGAGGCGGCGTTGAGCCACGCGAGCCAAGGGGTGGATGCCCAGCGCTGGAGGGTGGTGGACCCCCACCGACCCTCCGGAGCGGGTTTCGGGTAAGCAGCGCGGCCGACGGCCAGGAACCATGCGAAGGAACCGGCCACCAGCAGGAACGCCGTCACGGGGAGGGCCAATCGGCGGAAGCGGGTGCGGCCGGGACGGGGAGGTCGCCGGCGGAGATCGACGCCGCACTCAGAACAGACCGGGGCGGCTGAACTCGAGGCGACACCGGTGACCTCGTAATCGCAGCGGCGGCAGTGCAGCGCCCCAACGGTGCGGCGACGGTGGGCGGCGCGGTACGCCCAGAGCAGCAGGAGCAGTGAGGCGAGCGCGGCAAGGAGCGACGCGAACGTGAGCGCGTTCTGGTTGATGAGTTTGCCGACGTCGATCATCGGCGCATCGACGACCGCCCAGACCGACTCGCCGTCCGGCGACACGATGGCGCTCTCGAGGTCCGAGGACTCCGGGAGCACTTTGATGTAAAGGGGCTGGATCGCGTCGTCCTGGCGCACCGGAAGGTTCACGCCACCAGCATACCGACTTCTCACCGCCGCCTTGAAACCGCGGCGGTTGCATGGGCGAAAGATGAAGAGGCGGCGACGGTCCGCCCAGAAGGGAGCCGGGCATGAAGCGTGCGTTGCTGATGGTCGCGGTCGTTTCGGTTGCCTGTGCGGCGGCGCCGGCCGATCCTGACGACGTGGTCGTGCAAGTTGCGCCGGTTGCCTTCGTGGTGGGGCCGGTACCGGGGGCGCCCGACCACGGCGACGCGTTCACGCTGGTGTTGGGAGACCCTGCGGACATCGCCGCGGCACGGTCGATCGTGGCGGACCCGCTCGGCACGACGACGCGGATCGTCGCCGCGTCGATCGCGGCCGGGGGTGATGGGGTGAACAGGAACCACGCCGCGCCGGGCGCGCCGCCATGGTCGTGGCGGCTGACGGGGTTCGACGGGTTCGTGGAAATCACGGCCGAGGTCCTCGACGGGTGGCCCGCGTTTGTGGAGTCGGACGTGCAGGGGTGGATCGACAACACGCACGGGCGGATCGGTTTCTGGAACTACACGGTGCGGGCGGAGCTTGCGAGCGTGCCGGTGGCGCCGTGCGGGCCGGCGGACATCGGGGCCGCGGGGGGCATGCCGGGGCCGTGGGGCGGCGACAGCGTGCTGGACAACAACGACTTTGTGGTGTTCATCGACTGGTTCTTCGCTTCCGATGCGCGGGCGGACCGCGGCGCGACAGGGGGCGTTGCCGAGAGCGACGGGGCGTTTGACAACAACGACTTTGTTGTGTTTGTGGATCAGTTCTTTGGGGGATGCTGAGGCCACGGCGCTCAGAAGCTGACGCGCTGGCGGTCATCAACACGCATAACGGCTTCCTGGTTGAAGCGTTGCTTGTAGTCGCCGCGGATGCGCTCGATCTTCGCATCGATCTGCGGCGTGGGTTCGTGGAGGAGAATGATGATGCGGGTGGGCTCGCGGGCAATGGTGCCGGAGGCTTCGCGCCACTGGCCAGCGGCGTTGATGACCGTCAGACCGTCGGGGAAGAGGGGAGTGACTGTTCCGTCGATGAACCCTTGCCATTGGTCATCGGTGACCGTTCCGCCGTGGCCGGGGATGGTGAGGCCGAAGTAGAGCTCGGTGCGGGTCAGGCAGCGCGCGCCCGGCGAGAACGATTCGGCGCGGTACGGACAGTGACAGCCGGCGGCGAGCGAGATCGCAACGGTGGCCGTAAAGAGGGTGCGGCAGTACATGGCGCGAGTGTACATGCGTGGCTCGGGGTGGGTACGCTCGGCGATGGGGATGCACCACACCCTTCAGCCCGGCCGCGCGAACCTGCACGCCCACTTTTCGCGTGGCGTGCGCGCCGTTCTCACGATCGAGAGCGGCGACACGGTCGTCCTCTCAACGCCGGATGTGAGCTGGGGGCTCGAGCCCCCCACTTCGACCACCGCGCCGCGGCGGAAGGTTGAGCCGCGCGACCCGGCGCGGGACAACGGGCCGTGCATGGTCGGGCCGGTCGCGGTGCGCGGCGCCGAGCCGGGCGATGCGCTGGAGATTGTGTTCGAGCGGATCGTGCCGGCGGCGTGGGGGTGGACGTATTCGGGCGGGGGGATGGCGACGCCGGCGTGGAACGCGGCGCTCGGTGTCGGCGGCGCACCTCTGACCCTGCTGCGCTGGATGTTGGATCACGCGGCGGGCGAGGCGACGAATGACAAAGGAGACGTCGTGCGGTTGCGGCCGTTCATGGGGACGGTCGGGCTGTGCCCCGATGAACCGCACGCCAGCGGGTGGGTGCCGCGCGTGTGCGGCGGGAACATGGACTGCCGCGAGGTTGTCGAGGGATCGACGCTGCTGCTGCCAGTGATGGTGCCGGGCGGCATGCTGTCGCTCGGCGACGGGCACGCGGCGCAGGGGGACGGCGAGGTGAGCGGGACGGCGATCGAGTGCGCGATGGAGGAGGTGCGGCTGCGGGTTACGGTACGAAAGGGCGTGCGGATTGCCGGGCCGCGCGTGCGAACACCCGAAGGTGCGTGGGTGACGCTGGGGTTTGGCGAGACGCTGGATGGCGCGGCCGAGCACGCCGTGAGCGGGATGCTGGACGTGATGGAGGAGACGATGCCGGGGCGCGGGCGGGCGGAGCTGCTGGCCCTGGCGAGCTCGGCGGTGTCGGTGCGGGTGACGCAGGTGGTGAACCCGCTGCGGGGAGTGCACGCGGTGTGGAAGCCCTGAAGATGGCGGCGTGCTTTGCCTGACCTTGGCGGCCGCGAGACTGCGAAGCTGCAAGGGCGTACTCGTGTTCAAAGGGAGTGCCGTTGCCTCAGCCATACGCGTCGACGACAACGAGGCCGTGGGCTTGCGCAGGACTTACCGTGTTTTGCTTGACAAACCGCGGTTTATCGCCGATAGTGTGGGCGTGATGTTCCACGCCCCTTTCAGCAGTTCATCGTCTACCAGCGACCGGTCGGGGTCGCCCGGAGACGGCGTGCGCTGAGTGAGCGTGTTGCCAGCGTCTTCTCCGAGGCCGATCCGATGGGATCGGCCGTTTGCGTTTTTGACGCGGCGGTTCGATCTCATCCGCGCTGATCGGCGACAAGCCGGAAGGTGACCCGGTCGGTGGGACCGGCCCCGTCTCGAAAACGGGTGGTGGCGCCATGCGCCATGGGGTTTGAGTCCTCCGCCTTCCGCTTGATGGATGGTGTGACCGGCGTGGGCCGGTGGCCGCCTGCTAAGCGGTTGTGCGCATCACTCGCGCACGGGGTTCGACTCCCCCGCCATCCGCTTCAACGTTGATGGTCCTTGCACGGGCGCCGGGCGGCGCCCCTCATCGGTGCCGCGGCTGGATGAGGTCCCACTTGTTGCCGTAAAGGTCTTCGAAGACGCAGACGGTGCCGAAGTCCTCTTCGCTGCGCGGGCGAGCGATGGTGACGCCGTTTGCCTGCAGGCGGGCGTAGTCGGCGTCGAAGTCGTCGGTGTAGAGAAAGAGGAAGACACGGCCGCCGGTCTGATTGCCGACCGTCGCGAGTTGGCGTTCACCGACCGCCTTGGCAAGAAGGATGGCGGGTGACACCTCGGGGGCGCCGTGCGGCGCGATGCGCACCCAGCGCTTGCCGCCGCCTTGGCCGGAGTCTTCAAGGAGTGAGAAGCCGAGTCTGCGGGTGTAGAAGTCGATCGCTTCGTCGTAGTCGCGGACAGTGAGGCTGAGTTGGGCGATTCGCTGCATGGTGGAGCGTACGGCGAGTCACAGCGGAGCGGGCACAGGAGACAAGGCGGGCAAGCCAATAGCGAGGCGAGACGGTTTGGCATGAACGAACGACGAGGGCTCCAGCTCCGGTCGTTCCGCGCAAAGAACACCGGTGCGTCGCCGGAACACGGCGCCATTATCCGCTGAGTTCTGACCGGGCACGTGAAGCGTCCCAGCGTGCGATGAGTTCGTCGGTCAGCCGCGTAGCTTCGGCCGTGAAGCCGGCGATGTCGGCTGCGCTCCGCGGGTAACAGAGGCGCACGACCGCTTGGTATTCAGCAGGCGGGAGGTCGTCCTTGAGGTAGCGGAAGCCGAAGTCGTGGCGGTCGGGGGCGTGGGTGATGCGGAGCATGTCGACCAGGGGGCGGAGGATCATGGCGTGGTAGAAGTAGGCGGCGTCGGCGGGGAGGCTGCGCGGACCGGCCAGTTTCACGGGGAGGTGGCGGAAGAGGGGGGAGCGCAGGCGGATCTCGTCGACGCGCTTCCGGATCGCCGCTTCGATCGCGGGACGGTCGACATGGACGGGCTTGACGAGGCGGTCCTTGTCAAAGAGAACCTTGTGCGTGCCGTGCCGCTCCACCTCGAACCAGGGGTGAGGCGTTCCGGTTTCGATGATCACGCAGTCGATCATCAGGTGCTCGGGGGCGTCCTTCAGCTGATAGAAGGCCTGGTTGAAGCCGTGCCAGGTAGGCATCGGCAGGCGGATGTGCACGCGCACGGGTGAAAGAGCGCGGAGCGCGGCGTCGATCGCGTCGGCGGCGGCCTCGACGTGTCCGGGGGCCACGAAGACGACGATGTCGATGTCGGAGAGGTCGTCGGCGCGGCCGGTCGCGTCGGAGCCGGCGAGGGTGGCGGCGCGGACGGCGTCGAGCGGCTGGAGCGCGGCGACGAGAGCGGCGGTGATCTGCCGGCGGGTGAGCATGAGAGATGAACAAACGGAGGAATGGGGAGCTGCGGAGCAGCGCGAAGAGCACTGACCGAAGTGGATGCGCCGCGTGTTCGGTCCTGACAGTTGATGTTCGTCTCAGGCGATCGTCCTGGGCTGCGGCCGCAAGTCGGTCGCCAAGTCCCCAGAGTGGGGAGCAGCGGAGGCACCAATGCGGTACTGCACCCGGCGTCGCCGAGGATTCGTGGCGCGCCCGTTTGATCGGCTCGGTGGTTCGCCCGAATTTTCTTCTTCGCGCGCCGCTCGGTGTGCCGTCGCGGGATTGCGCGGTAAACTGAGTGTGCGATCCATCTGAAGAGGTGCGGCCGCCATCTGGAGGAGAGAAACCATGCTGACCAATCAGGCGATGACCCGCGGCCGTTCCGGCCTGCTCTATGCGGCTTCCCTTTCCGTTGCCCTCGGCGCGCCGATGGCCGGTGCCGACGTTATTTTCGGCAGCCCCGCGGACCGGACAATCTTGGACCTCAGCACCGACATCCTGGCTGATGGCGTCAGTGCCGAGGTGGGTGTGAACGGCGGCATCATGCGGACGTACGTCGTTCCCTTCCAGCTCCCCGCGCGGCCGGCCGGCACGGTCGTTACGGCGGCGGACATCGAGTTCCGCGTCCTGCGCAACATGCAGAGCTCGCCGATGAACGTCGACCTGTACGCCCTCACGCCTCGGACCTCATCGACCGTGCTGGCGACCGACCAGTACGCCGGGCCGTTGGACCCGGGCGCGACGCTGATTCAGAACGACTTCATCACCGTGGCCGGGACGGACATCAATAGCTACGTCGTCGTTCACACCGACGCGGGCGGCGACGCCGCGCTGGCGGACTATCTGAACGACGCGTACGCGAGCCACGGGGCGGGCGCATGGGTCTTCTTCCGGCTGTCGTGCGACGCCGCGAGCGTGCCGAACATCAATTTCTATTTCGTCGACTCGTCGGACTGGCTGCAGTACACCACCACGCGTTCGCCGCGGCTGAACGTCACGTTCGGCGTGCCGACGCCGGGCGTCGCCGGCGTGCTTGGACTGGGGGCGCTGGCGGCCGTGCGCCGGCGGCGGTAACGTCGAAGTCGGCCATCTGCCGCAGCATCCGGTCGAACGCTGATCGCGCCACCCAGGCTTCCGCCAGGGTGTTCTTCCGGATGATGCAACGGTCGAGCCGCCAGGTGCACCGGGCCGCGACGATCCGGCAGACGGCCGTATCGCTGACGAGGTATACACGGTCGGTCGCCGGAAAGTCGTAGGCGTGGCAACCGACTTCCGTGGAGCACAGCTGGAAGCGGCCGGCGGCTTGCTCGGCGTGGCAGGCGGGGAACCGCCGGCGCAACGGCGGCCTGTCGCGCGGCGCGTTCTCCATGACGTTGGCGAGGTCCAGCGGCGGACAGGCGAGCAGCTCGCCGCGGCACGGCGCGGGGATGCCGTCACAATACGTCAGGCTGGCCTGGAGGCCGGCGCAGAACGGTCCGACGAAGTCGGCCAAGGACTGCTGGTTCGTCCAGACACCGAACCGCTTGTCCGCGATGAGGAGGCCGATGGACGCGAAGTGGGTGTTGCGGCCGTAAAACGGCGTCACGTTCCGCCAGGCGATGACGAAGGGGCCGGCGCTCGAGCGGAGGGTGAAGCGGCGAGCGGTCGGGCGGGTGCTGGTCACGGCAGAGTCTATCGGGTGGCAACGCTGAAGCGCCGAGTGCGAGATGGTTGCTACGGCACGACGGACGGCTGCCGAGCGTCAATGGCTGCAACACGGCTGGCCGATGCCGCTTCGCGCGGTAGACTAGATGTGTCGCCGTCGAGTGGCGGCGCGACCCTTTACCCTGCCTCTTTCGCCGGGAGCCACCGTGCGCCACCGCTCCACTTCTCCTGCTGTGCTCGCGGGCCTGCTGGCACTCGCCCCGGTTGTGGCGGCCGACGTTCCGCCCTTGCCACGCGGGTTTTCGCGGCTGGCGCTGAGCACCGTCACCATGGGGACCGAGCCGGGCACCGGGGCGCCGATCCGTGTGGATGTTTTCCTTACCGGGCCGGTGAAGATGGCGCCCGACGGCACCGTCATCGTCTACACCCTCGAAACCCGCACCACCTACACGGCGGCCTCGCCCAGCTATTGGCTGAGCACGTACACCGGTTACGCGCTCTATCCGCAGACGGGCCGCACCGTCAACCTCGGGGACCTGACCGCGACCGGCGTTTCGGCCAGCGGCCGATTTGTCTGCGGTATCGCTCGCGGGACGTACGACAGCCGCGCCGCGGCGTCCTCTTCCCTCTACGGAGCGTTCTTCGACCTTGGGTCGGGCGGCGTCGGCGGCGACGGATTCAGTTCTGCGCCGGCGGGGTACTTTCCGATGGGCATCTACGCCGAGGCCGGCGGGTTCCCGTACAGCAACGGGCTCGACGTTGCCGCGCTGGGCGCGTCTGTCGCCGGCGACCCGTACGAAGTGACGGTTGCGCCGGGCAATCGGTTTCAGCTTCCGGCCGGCGCGTTGGCGGGCACAACGACGCAGATGCAGGTTGGGCGAACGCCCACCGGGGTGACAGCCGCGACCGTGCAGCGCACGGCGTCGGGGGGCGGCACCGTGAGCGCGGGGGTTTTCTGGAACTCGCTGGTCTCGCCGGGCCAGTTCCTGCCGACCAGCGGAGCCGACGTAAGCACGGCCGTGACCGCCATCACACCCGGGAGCAACTTTGTTCTCGGGCGCCAGAGCAGCACCGGCTTCGGCAGTGTCTGCTACTGGACGCGTAGCGCGGCGTCGTACAACGGGCCGTTCATCATCACAGACGCCCCCGTCGGCGGCTTCAACAGCCACACGTTCCTTGACGGCACCGATGACGGGCAGTATTTCGTGGGGCGCGCCGACGGGCTGTTCGATTCAGCGGCGGTGATCAACACGCCTGCGGCGACCGTGGCTGCCCGATCGTTCTTCTCGACCACGTTTGCGATGCTGCCCCAGCCGTCGGCGGATGAGGCGCTGACCTCCACCGACGCCGTCGCTCGCGGCGGCCTGGTCTTCGTGGGAACCGGAGCGGGCGCCAGCGGCGGCATCCCCGTGGGCCCGACCTACCTGTGGGTGTTCAATCGCCTGTGCGGGAGGGCAGACGTGGGGAGCCAGGGAGGCGCGGCGGGTCCTGACGGCGTGCTGGACAACAACGACTTCATCGTGTTCATCGACTTCTTCTTCGGGCACGACGGGCGCGCGGACGTCGGCAGCGTGGGCGGCGTCGGCGGCGGCGACGGGGCTTGGGACAACAACGACTTCGTCGTGTTCATCGATCTGTTCTTTGCGGGGTGCTGAGGGCTGTGCTCGGCGCCACGAACTGACACCGGGCACCGGTTCGCGCGGTCACTTTGCGGTCACAACCAGCGCCCGGATGGTCGAGCGGCACGGCCGGTCGCCGAAGCGCTCCGTGAGCGCGGCGGCGACACGGGCCCGCACATCGGCGGTATCGGTGATGCCGCGCTCGGCGAGGGCGGGCTTGAGGGGGGTGCCGTCGATCCAGGCCTCGGCGGCTTGCGCGGCGGTGGGCGCCTCGCTTGGGAATTCGAGGGTCTCGATGTGCACGTGCTGGAAGCCGGCATCGCGCACGGTGCGCTCGATCTCAGCGCGGTCGTGCCAACTGAAGGGGCCCTGGTGGAGGAACTTCGGCGGGTTGCCGGGGACGAGAGCCGTGAGCACCTCGTCCACCGTCTTGGCTACCGGGTTGTGCTCAATGGCATCCCACACGTTGAAGATGTAGCGGCCGCCGGGTTTGAGGACGCGGCGGGCTTCGCGCATGGCCGCGGGCTTGTCGGGGAAGAACATGACGCCGTACTGGCAGACGAGGGCGTCGACGGTCTGGTTGGGGAGGGGGATCGAGCAGCCGTCGATGATGTTGAACGTGACGCCCTTGGCATCGGCGAGGCGTTCGCGCGCCACCTGGAGCATGGCGGGATTGAGATCGGAGGCGAGCAGCGTTGCGTCCGAGGGCATGGCGTCGGCGAGCTTGCGGGTGACGATGCCAGTGCCGCAGGCGAGCTCGAGGATGCGCTCGCCGGGCTTGACGGCGACGCGCGCGACGATGTCGCGGGCGTAGGGCTCAAAGATGAGGGGCTCGAGCAGCGTGTGGTAAATGTGGGGAACGGAGCCGCCGAAACCTAATGCACTCGTGGTGGTCATACCGCCGCCTTTCGTTGTTGCGGCGACAGTCTACCCACCGGGTCGGTAGGGAGTCGGCGCAGGACGAAAGAGGCGGGAGTGTCAGACTCACCCGCCGCTTGCTGTAATGTTCAGCCGCGGGCAGGCCAGCCCGTCGATGACGCGGCGGCGACTCGGCGTTTGATCGCCTTCTCCCAGATGAACGAGATCACCAGGTAGACCACGAGCAGGCCGAACCCGAGGACCAAGGAAGGGATCGTGAGCTTGTCCTTCATCATCTCTTCGGTCATGTTGGGGTTGCTGATGGCGAGCACGATGCCCCACAGGAGCCCGAGCACGAGTTGCACAGGGACGAACGTGAGCAGGAACCCGCCGAGCCAGCGGTACTGGCTGTGCGCGACGGCGTCCTTACCGACCCCCTTGCCGCGGATAAGGAAGACCAGGCCGTAGATGAGACAATGAGGGCGGCGATCATGGTGTGCTCCGGGAACAGATTCGGGAATATCCGTGGCGGAGGGTATCGGTAGGACTGGTCAGAGAGCGTGAGCGGCGGTACTGCGAGAGCGAAATTCATCGTGACCTGGCGCGCGTCGAGGCTGGGCCGGCCGAACGTCGTACTACCCGGTTTCTTTGCTTGGCAATCGGTCCCAGCCTTGCGTAAGCGTTCCCCCGTGCGTTCAACCGCGCAACCCGGCAAGCCACCCTTGTTTGCGCCGGTAGAGGACTCGGCCGCTGGAGCGCAGGTGGGTCGAGAGGGTGCCGCCGTCGTGCATGTCGACAATGTCGACGGGGAGGGCTGCGCCCTTTGACCAGCGGTCGGCGGCTGCACCGACGGCGTCGCGGGCCGCGGCGTAGTTCTCTGCGTCGAGACCGATGAGCGGGTGCGGGCGCGGCTCACCCGTAGACGGGATGGCGACGGCGCAGAGGTACACGGCGCTGATCGTTTGGTCGGTGCGGCAGATAGCGGTGATGGCGTCGATGAGTTCCGTCGGTTCGGCGGCCAGGTGGCCGAGCAGGACCTGGGCGTCGCGGGCCGCCTTAAACCGGTTCGCGCCGGTCATGACTACACCGCCGAGGCCGCCGGCGATCTCCTCGGGCGTGAACTCCTTGCCGTACGGGCCGCAGGGGTTGAGGGCGATGCGGGCTCCGGCGGTCATCTCGAAGAACGCTCGCGCGGGCGTCGTGATGCAGCTCAGCTCTTCGGCGATCGAGTGCTGCAGCAGCTCGCGCGAGGTGAAGGCGACGAGGGCGTCGCCGCCAGGGAAGCCGTAGCTTGGGAGGCTGGCGCGGCCGCTGTCGTCCACCGAGCCGAGGATGTGGAGGTCGCCTGTGAGCAGCGCGTTCCAGAACGCGGTGTGGGCTTTGCCGTCGGCCACGCCTTGGCCGCCATTTCCCGCGGCCTGTTGCAGCAGGCGTTCGAGGTCGTTGAAGGGCCAGCCGGAGAGACCGCTTGTGTGGAAGGGCTTGAGCATGAGCAGAACTCGGCGGAAGGAGGTGCGGGACCCCGTGCCATGCGAGCTTTGCATCAGGCGCGGCTAGCAGCGGCGGCACGCGCACGATTGAGCGTGTGCAGCGACGCGGGCAAGTCCCGACGACCTCGTTTCAAGCGTGAAGGGTTACCCCTCAATTTGGAGCAAAGCCATCTCAACAGCTGGCGGCGATCTCAGAGCGCGGTACATTGTCGCCATCACGCGGGCACGACAGTGACCGCTAGAGGAGAGAGAGACAATGGTTCAACTCAGCGGTCATCGGTCTACACGTACCACCTTTCTGTGCGTGCTCGCCGCTGTCGGCGTTGCGGCGGCGGCCGGCGCCGCGCGGGCCGCGGTCATCTGGGCTGACCCCGCCGACCGCACGATCGCCCACCTCTCCACGCCGATCCTTCTCAACGGCGGGTCGGCCGAGGTCGGGAACAACGGCGGCATCATGCGGACCTATGTCGTTCCCTTTCAGCTCCCCGCGCGGCCCGCGGGGACCGTCGTCACGACGGCGGACACGCAGTTCTGGGTGCTCCGCAACGGCGCGCCGAACATGAACATCGACCTTTACGGCCTTACGCCGCGGATGTCGTCGGCGGTGCTCGGCACCGACGCGTACGCAGGCGTCCTCGACCCAGGGGCGACGCTGATTCAGGACAATTTTTCGACCAACGCGCTGACCAGTTCGTCGGCATACACCATCCTGCACACCGATGCGGGCGGAGATGCGACGCTCGTAGCGTACCTCAACAACGCGTACGCCAACGTCGGCGCGGGAGGATGGGTCTTCCTGCGGCTGTCGTGCGACAACGCCGCTGTCCCCAACCTCAATTCCTATTTTGTCAACGCGGCGGAGACCACGTGGCAGGGGCCGCGGATCGAGCTGACGTTCGCCGCGGTACCGACGCCGGGCGCGACGGCGCTGGCGGGCCTTGGCGCACTGGCGGCGGCGCGGCGGAAACGGCGCTGACGACGACGGCGGCGCGCCGGGCGTTCGCGCTCGATCGCCTGCCCCGGCCTTTGCGCCTCTTTCGCCAGCCCTCCGGTGCGGAGTGCGACCGTGCCGGCAGGTAAACCTGCTGCCTGGGGTAGCACACCCTCCGGGGGAAAAAGCCCACTCGCTCGGGGTCGTCAGCGCCGGCGGCGCGCGGTGAGCGGCAACGTCACGACAGCGAGGATCATCGCCGCCGTTGGGGCGGGCACCACGGTGAGGTTGGCGATCACCTGTCCCACCGAGCCCATTTCTTGCGGCGGGGAGAAGGCGACCACGCGGAGCACATAGCGACCAGGGGCCAGCGCGCCCGAGGTGAAATAGTCCAAGGTGCCAAAGGGAATGGGACTCTCCCGCGCGTAGAACGGTGCGGCGGCTCCGAGCAGCCTGAAGTCCACCATCGCCGAGGAAAACCCGTGGCCCAATTGACCCGTGAGCTGATACGTGGCGAGGGTAAGGATGTCGAAGGTCAGCACGGCGTCGACTCTGCTGGAGTAGCTCGAGAAGGACGGGTGGTGGATCCCGCCTTGGGCGTACCAACCCGACGTTTGGGCGTTGACCGAGATCACCGCCGTGTTCAACGAGAGCGTTTCCCGGGCCTGGCCAACGACCGTGCTTTCCGAGGACCAGTTGGTCCGTGTCTGGGTGTCGGTGGTCGACGGCGTGCCGGTTGAGGCGTGGTTATGGACCAACTGACTCCAGCGGGAGACGGGCACGATCTGCGCATGCGCGGCGGACGCGCAGGCTGCGAGGCCCGCGGATAACGCGACGCACATCCGCGGGCGGGCGGAGAGCGATCGGCTTGATCCCATGACGCGGTCTCCTGGGGACTCCCGCGGGCAGTCTACCACGGCCTGGGAATCTGTCAATGGTCGGCTCGACCGATCGCGAGGTCGGCACGGCGGTCGGGCCACGTCCCCCACCGCTAGCCGCGGACCGCCGTTTGGGCGCATGGACCGGCAATCACACAAGGAACCATCATGCCGCGCACCACCGCCCCCTCCGCCTCCTCCGCCCTCATCCCCCTGTTCTGCTCCGCCCCCCTGGTAGCGCTGGCCCCGACCGGGTCGGCGTTTGCCGGGCCTCTGAACCCGCCCGCGGGGGCGGTCGGCGCGACCGGCAAGGCGCTGGCGGAAGTCGAGCCGCGCACCGCGATCAACGCCGTGAACACGCCCGGCGATGCGGACGCGACGCCCAGCACGTTCAAGATCACCCAGCCGGGCTCGTACTACCTCACGGGCAACATCAGCGGCGAGTCGGGCAAGCACGGCATCGAGATCGCCTCGGTGGGCGTGACGCTCGACCTGAACGGCTTCAGCGTCACCGGCGTGCCTGGCAGCCTCACGGGGGTCATCCTCCGCACGGGGGGCACGGAGGTGCGAAACGGAACCGTCCGCAACTGGGGCGGCGCGGGCGTCTCCGCCGAGCCGGCCGTCAATACCAACCGTGTGATCGACGTGCGGGCGATCAGCAACGGCGGGATCGGCATCTACGCGGGCAATTACAGCGAGGCCCGCAACTGCCTCAGCACCGGCAACGGCTCGCACGGCATCGCTGTCTACGCCTTCGGGCGCGTGGAGGGGTGCGCCGCGCGCAACAACGGCGGCAACGGGATCGATGCGCCCAACAGCGGCAACGCGATCGTCAACTCAGTCGCCAACGAGAACACCGGCAACGGCATCAACGCCGGCGGCGGCAACATCGTCATTGGGTGCACGGTTTCCTACAACGACCAGAACGGCGTGGAGACCGACGGGACGGTCGTCCGCGACTGCAACGGCGTCCAGAACGGTGAGTACGGCTTCAACCTGGGAACCGGCAGCACCGCCAGCGGCAACCGGGCCGCGGGCAACACCGTCGGCGGCTTCTACACCTTCGCCTCGTGCGTGCTTGAGGGGAACTATGCCCTCGGCAACGGTGCGGGTGTCGCCACGCGTAACGGCTTCACAATCTCCGGCGCTGGCAACCGCGTCAGCAACAACCACGCGACGGGCAACCCGATCGGCTTCAGCGTGTTCGGCGGCCCCAGCGTGCTCACGGGCAACACCGCCATCGCCAACACCGCGACGGGGTTCTTCGTCAACGGGAACACCAACACCCTGCTGACGGGCAACACGGCCGCGGGCAACCCGACCAACTACACCGTCAACGCCGGCAACGACTCGGGCGCGGTGATCACCAATCCCGGCGTCGGCTTCTCGACGACCAACCCGGCGGCGAACTACGCGAACTGAGCCATCGGCCATGAGCGACGAGCGATGAGTGACCAACAGACAAGGCCCTGCGCCTGCCGCGCGGGGCCTTATTGATTTCACCGTGGGCGGCAAGGTGCACCGACCACCCCGGAGCGGCTCCCAGAGCGACCGGTCGGCGTCACCCGGCGCTCCCGCCTAAAAGGGGGTTCATCAAAGCCTCTGGCAGACGATACTTCGCCGGTTCACGCTTGACCTGCACGGCTCAGCAGCGCGGGGGCTGTGCGCAAGGGAGCCTCTTATGCTGCAACTGATCATCATCATCCTGCTGGTCCTGCTGGTGGTGGGCCTGCTCCCCACATGGCCGTACAGCTCGGGCTGGGGGTACTACCCCAGCGGAGGCGTGGGGATCATCGCGTTGATCGTGATCGTTGCGCTGCTGCTGGGGATGAAGAAGCGGTAGAGATGGCGTTGGAAGACGCAGCAATGTGGACGTGGCACGAGTGTCTCTCTGGGCAGTCGTGGCTTCGAAGTCCACAAGGCGCGAAGGCACACGGCTGCTGCCAAGGTCCACGATTGTGGCCTGCGTCGGGCCGCGATCCCTCGTTTCATGGCCGGGGTTGTGCGGGCGCATTTCGCTGGCCGCGCCCGTTGCCCAGGAAGAGCCCGCCGATGAGGACCGCGGCCGCGCCGATGATCGGGTTGCTGATGGCGGCCCAGGTCGGCTCGCGTCCGTCCTTCATGACCTGCTGCATGGTGAGGCCGGGTGCGCGCGGGCCGGTGGGCTCGGGCTTCTGCAGGGTGAAGAAGGCCATGGTGAGGCCGAGCACCAGCACGGTGGCGGCGAGGAACTTGACCGGTCCGGGTCCACGTCCAATCTTGGCGCACATCCATCCGCCGAAGAGGCCAGCCAGGAGCGTGAGGCCCGGTGCGGCGATGCAGAGGATCCAGTTCCCCTTCCACTCGCCGGGAACGAGCAGACGGTCGGGGCTGAGGCCGATCCAGAGCGCCGCGAAGGTGATCATAATGAGCGCGGCCATGGCGATGTAGCTGAGGATGACGGCGGCGATTGACCTGAGCATTTGGGGGCTCCGGGGCGGCGCGTTGAGCATATCGAGTTTGGGCAACATGGCGGGATTCGCGGCCGGGGAGTGTTCAACCGCCGATCTTCCGCCACGCGTCGTCGACCGCCCGACGGTAGAACCACTCAGCGCCCCACCGCTCGGCGACCACGCCGGCGTTCTTCATGGCGTTACCGAGATAGAGGGCGTAAGCCGCGGCGCCGGGGCGCTGGGCGAGGTGCACCAGTGTCCGCTGCGCTCCTGCTCCGCCGATGCGGCCGATGGCGCCAATGGCCGCAAGGTCGCCGTTGCGTCTGCCCTGCTCGGCGAGCCAAGCAAGTTCTTCGATGGCGGCCTCATCGCGCATTTCTCCGAGGATCTTGGCGGCCAGTTCGGGGACCCAGATGTCATTGATGCGCAGCATGTCCCGGATGTCGGCGGCGCGGGCTTGCGGGAGCAGGCAGAGCGCACACTTGCGGAGCTCGTTGCCGGTTTCCTCGTCGGGCTCGGCGGCCGCCGCGGCGAGCATGGCATCGGCGAGCGCCGAGGCGCGCGACTCCTGCTCGGCCGAGGCTGGGCCCGCGGCGATCGGGAGCTGCGCGCCGAACGTCTCCCCCCCCCACATTGCCTGCTCTGCCGTACCGTCGAGCATCGCGGCCAGCAGGTCAGGCAGACCCCAGTAGCGAGGGCAGGGTGATGGCTCTTCGTGGTGAAGGAGGAAGACCATCCCGGTGAGCGGGCCGATCGTGTAGACGCCCGCGTAGTTGCTCTGGTCGTCGCCGAAACAGAGCACGGCTCCCCAGCGCTGCAGCAGTGGTGGGAACCACTCTTCCGCGTGGAGCACTTCGGACACCTGAAGCGGGCGGAGGTACGCGTCGCCCACCTCGGTGGCGCCGGCGGTCAGGCTGTAGAGCTCGGCGAGCTGCGGCGGCAGTGGAACGCCGCAGCGCTGCTGCAGAGCGGCAAGGTCCCCCTGCGCGTGCGGCAGAAGCGGGAGGCGTTTGTGCTCTTGGAGCTGGTTCAGGAGGTCGGAGGTCGACATGGCGTGTGGCGGTGTCTTGCGTGAAGGCGGCAACCTGTGGCGATAGGAATCAACGGGGAGGGTACGTTGCGCGGCAGAGGCTGCGCCGTTGCGCGAAAGGGGTCCTCTGGACGATGCGGAGGGGCCATAAGGCAACGCCGGTCCGCCCGATCGTCCAGAAGGGCGATAGGTAGGCGGGTGGCATGGTTAGGCCTGCTTTAAGGCTTGGCCGTGAGGGCGGGCGATGACGGCGGCGCGACCCAAGGCCCACGGGCAACGCCAAGCCCTTGACCGTGCCAGCCAAGGCGGGGAAGGGAGAGCGGCACGAGCACCCGGTGACCCTACCCAAGGAGGCGTCGAAGGAATGAGCGAAGGGTGCTAGGTGTTGGGAGCGTGGGCAGTCCGTACTCTCGGTTGAGGTCCTGCAGGTAATGGCCGCGGATTGTGTCCGCGGTCAAGTCGACGACAACCACCAAGTAGACATTCTTGGTGTTCGTGACGACGAGGACGTGATCGAAAGTGTTCTGGGAATTCCGGTAAACGTGCTCGACGAGCCCGACGGCGACGGTGTGACCGGAGAGCTCGGCGATCGGGACCGCGGCGACGTACGGCCAGATGTCGATGACGTTCGCAGCGGTCGCCAGCACATCCCGCTTCGGCGCGGCGAGCGTTGCCTTGAATTCGGCGCTGCTGAGGAGCCTGGTGTTCATCCCGGCCAAGGGTAATGCGCGGGTCTAGCGCTTTTGTCACCCGCAGGCGCGGCAGAGGCATGAGTGAAAAGGGCAACCCTTTGGCGAAGGGGTCGCTCGTTCAGCCGCTCACGGGCACGGGGTGAAGAAGGCGTCAATAAACACGACGAAGTCGTTGTTGTCGAAGAGGCCGTCGGCGCCGGCGATGCCGCCGGTGCGGCCGAAATCGGCCGCGGGGTTGGCGGCGAAGAAGTAGTCGATGAAGACGACGAAGTCGTTG
>DASPMT010000215.1:0-3216 GCA_035626935.1 Phycisphaerales bacterium
CGACTGCCAGCCCGGTGGTCAGAACCGCCTGCGCGGGTCCACCGCCGCGGGCCAGGGATACGTCGGCAACCCCGACATCGACTTCAACGGCCTCAACCGCCTGGGCGCTGACACGCTGATCACCGACGAGTTCGGCAACCCGGCACCGGGCAACGGGCTGAAGTTCGACGCGGGGTTCGAAGCGGACTACTGGATGGTCTGCACCAACGGGCCGCGCGCGACCACCAACAGCGGGCTGATCGAGGTCTACGCCAACGCGGCGGTCCTCCGCACCGCCGGCATGCGCCAGGACTTCCTCGGCCGGGCCCAGGATTACGGCGCGTACGACGGCGGCCGCAAGTATCCGGCCAACTTCCCGATGGATTTCGACGGTCCGCTCTTCGACGCGTACGCCAGCGCCGCGAACATCTTCTGCAACTTCGCGCCGCGCACCTGCGCAGCGCAGGCCGCTAACGGCCAGCAGCCCGTCCCCTTCCTGATCCGGATGGCCATCGACAACTCGAACGTCGGAGGCGTAACGCCGACCGACGCCGCCGGCGCCGGGGCCGTGACGACGGGCGCCGAGATTGAGATCGCTCTCTCGGAGCTGATCGACGGCGGGTGGGACGGCGTTTCGCCGATCCGCGTCGCCGGCTTCGTCAGCAACGAGGGCCCGGGGCTGACGGGCGATCGCTACGCGCACGTTGGCAACCAGGTCATCGGCGGCCTGCCGCTGACCGCCGGCCAGGCGGCCGACTTGGGCGAGCCGCGCAGCATCGACTTGTCCGCGATCGCGGGGAACCAGTTCGTCGTGCTGACGCCGACCGGCCCGGTGCAGTGCGGACCGGCCGACCTTGGCAGCACGGGCGGCGTCGCCGGGCACGACGGCGTCCTGAACAACAACGACTTCGTCGTGTTCATCGACTTCTTCTTCGCTCAGAACCCGCTCGCCGATCAGGGCTCCACCGGCGGCATCGCCGGGGCCGACGGTGTCTTCAACAACAACGACTTTGTCGTCTTCATCGACAACTTCTTCGGCGGCTGCAACTGACCGTCCGCCGCGTGCTCCCTCCAAGGCCCGGGCGAGCCCTGGGCCTTTCTCTTTGCGGCACCGCCCGCGCTAGTCGAGCGACTGGCGGGCCGTCAGGCCGAGCAACGGCGAGGGATCGTTCCGTAGCGCGTCGAGCGCCGCCCGTAGCGCGGGGTTGCCGGTCCGCCGCCACTCGTTGGCGAGCGCGACGACCGCGTTTCGCCGGAACATCTCGGCGGTCGCCCGCTTCATCGCGCTGACGGTCAGCAGGGAGCGGTCGGCCTTCTCCCAGCGGACCATGTCCAGCAGCGGCAGCGTCGCCCGTTTGGACGCGTAATCCGCCCGGAGCCGGTCCACACCGGCGCTCGGGCGCTCCGAGTTGTGAGGGCAGACTTCCTGACAGACGTCACACCCAAACACCCAGTCTCCCATCCGCGGCGCGCGGGCAGGCTCGATCGCGCCCTCATGCTCGATCGTCAAGTAGCTGATGCAGCGCGTCGCGTCGACGCGCGCCCGCCCGCCCGCTTCCAGCGGCTGACGCGCGATCGCGCCCGTCGGACACGCGTCGATGCAGCGCATGCACGTGCCGCAGTGGTCGACAAAGAGCGGCTGCTCCGCCGTCGGCGGCGTCGGCAGCTCGAGCGTGGTCAGGAAGCCGCCCAGCAGCAGCCACGAGCCGTGCGCGGGGTGGATGAGCATGGCGTTCTTCGCCAGCCATCCCAGCCCGGCGCGCTGCGCGAAGCGGCGTTCCAGCACCGGAGCGGTGTCGGCAAACGAACGGAACTGCTCACCGGGGAACGCCGCGCGGAGAGCGTCGGCCAGTCGGTGGAGCCGGCGTTTGATGGTGCCGTGGTAGTCGCGCCCGCGGGCGTAGCGAGCAACGCGGCCGCGTGGCGTGCCGTCGGAGCGCTCGGCTTCCGCGGCCCCATCTGCTGGACCCTCGCGCAGCGCGTAGCGGTCGGCGACCATGACGACGCTTCTGGCGCCCGCCAGCACGCGCTGGGGGTCCAGGCGGTCGGCGAACTGATCGGCCATGTAGCCCATCGACCCGTGTTCCGCGCGGTCGAGCCAGCCGCGCAGCGCTTCCACGTCCGCGGCCGGCGGCGGCTGGGCGTCGCAGACGCCGGCGCAGGTGAAACCCAGGCCCCCTTGCTCTTCTCCCCGTGTGCAGGCATCGATCACCCAGCGTGAAAGGGCCGGGCCGTTGGTGCCCGCCGGGGGCCCCTTCATCGGAACTGGGTTGGGTGCGCGTCCGGGCACGTGGCCCTCAGTACGCCGACGCCGGGATCGGCGCCCGCGCCGCGCTCGCGGGCGCGGCAGCCGACGTCCATTGCCAGAGCGTTCGCGCGGCGTGGTCGAGCGCAAACTCAGGCTCGCCGATATCGGGCACCCAGGCGCGGTCCCATTCAAACACAACGGGCACCTGGCCAGCGCCGGTCACTCGGGCGGCGGCGACGACCGCGTCCCGGACGGCGATCTCGCCGGTGCCGATGACAACCGGACGACCGTCCTTGAGGTCCTTGACGCGGAGCAGCCCCAGCGCGCCCGGACCCGCGGCGCACAGGCGCGTAGCGCCCTCCGTCGGGCTCTCGCCGGCGAGCTGAGCGGCGGCGATGTTGTAGCTGGCGACCAGCAGCGGGCTGCGGAAATGGGCGAGCACCTCTTCGACCTGCGCACTAGTTGCGAACGAGCCGCCGTTCTCAAACGCGATCCGCACACCGGTCTTGGCGGCGTGGTCGAGGACCTTGCCGAGCCGGTCGCAGACACGCGCGACGCCGGCGGAGCGCTTCCTGCCGGTCTCCTCGCTCTGCGGCAGGCGGAAGCCGAACACACGGACAAGCGGGCACTCGATGCCGGCGGCGATATCGACCGCACGCTGAGCCGCCCTCACCGCGCACTCCTGGTCGGCGATCAGGTGACCGATCACCGGCGGCTTGACGGGGGCGTCAAAGGTAATGTCGGTCGCGAGCGAGCAGATGGACACGCCCGCTTCGGCAAAGAGCCGCCGGACCTTCGCGGCGTCGGTCAGGGCCGGGTCGCACGCGAAGTAGCGCGAGTCGACGCCGAATGTGCGCAGTTCGACGGACGCGAAGCCGAGGCGCTGCGCGGCGAGCGCCACGCGGTCGAGGGTCCACTCGGGGCAGGCGACGGTGCTGAACGCGAGCTTGATGGGCATGACTGTTCCTGACGGTACCGCCAGCGTACCG
>DASPMT010000216.1:0-2136 GCA_035626935.1 Phycisphaerales bacterium
CCACCGCCTGCACCCGCTTGGCGAGCGCGGCCCCCACTGCCACGATCTCCGCCTCAAGGTGCACGCCTCGGGCGGCACCGTTCGCGCCACCACCAGGGGTTGAAGCTGACCCACCCGCCCGGCGAGTCATTCCCGCAGACACGGCCGACGCGCCCCCTACCGGGGCCGAACGGTCGCGACCGCTGCCCCTCGCGGCCCGTCCCGACCCCTTGTTTTCACGCGTGGAACCCATGGATGACCTCTGCGGACCGGCTCCTGATGCCCACGTCAGCATACCGCTCCCGGGGGGAGAAACAATTCATCGAAAAAAATCTTGGAAGTTTCCCGGAAACTGTGGTATGCTGGGCCGGTCTTCACTCACAGCCACCCAAAGGAGCCGCCCATGTTCTCACGCACCGCCGCACTGATCGCTCTCGCCGCGCTCGCGCCCGCCGCCGTCGCCGACCCGGTCTTTGAGACCAACAACCCTTTCGGCGGGTTCCTGGGCATCAATGGGTTCGATGTCTTCCAGCACCAGTCCGTAGCGGCACGCTTCATCCCTAACGGCAGCTACACCCTTGACTCCATCTCCATCTGGTTCATGAGCAACGACGACCAAGGGACTACGCCGCAGACCGTCACCATCACGCTCCGGACCGACGTAAACCCCGGCGGCGAGTTCACCTCGATCCCCAGCGAAACCATCCTGGAGTCCTGGACCACCGACCTTCCCGTCGTCGGGTGGGACCCGCAGCTCATCGCGTTCGACTCAAACACCCACGTCGCGCTGACCAGCGGCCAGAAGTACTGGGTCGTTGCGGAGTCGGACGTGGCGCCGATGGTCGACCCGGTCTGGTGCTGGTCCTCCAGCGGCAACGAGTTCACCGCCACCACCGACGGCGCCGGCACGCCCTGGGAAAGCGGCAGCGGGGCCGCGCTGGCACTGGTCGTTTCGGGCACCGTTGTCACGCCGCCGTGTGCGCCCGACATCGGCGCCCAGGGCGGCGTCGCCGGGCACGACGGCGCCCTGGACAACAACGACTTCGTCGTCTTCATCGATTACTTCTTCAACCAGCACGACAACGCCGACGTCGGCTCCACCGGCGGCATCCCAGGCGCGGACGATGCCTGGGACAACAACGACTTCGTCGTCTTCATCGACATGTTCTTCGCCGGCTGCTGATCTGAGACCAATCTCTCTATCAGCTCAAGTCGCAAAGCCGCGGCAAAGATCGAGCCCCGGGCGGCACCGCGGGTGGACCGGCAGCGCGCGATCATCCCTTCGCGCGCCGTCGACAACCGCCGGCGCGCCCGGGGCTTTCTCACAACCCACAGCCCTGCCGTTCCTTGGCCGCACTCTACCGCGTGTGGTAGAGTGGGCACAGCCGCCGAGTCCCGTGGACGCGGCGTTCTGCTGTGGGAGGCCTCCGATGCGCGTGCTAACCAGATGGAGTTATCCGCAGGCTTGGCAACACGCCGCCGTCCTCGTGTTCGTGGCGGCTGTTGCGCTTGTGTCATCCACCCGCGCCGCCGCCCAGTGCTTCCGGGTATGGGAAGCCGGGCCCGAAGGTGTAGATCGACGCGTCATCGCCATGACCAGCTGGGATCCAGACGGCGCCGGGCCGCAACCGCCCTGGCTCGTGTTCGCCGGCACCTTCACACGTGCCGGTAACACCCCGACACCCTCGGGCGTCGCCGCCTGGGACGGCACGCACTTCCGCGCCCTTGGACCCGCGTTCAACTCCGCGGCAACGTCGCTCGCGGTGCTCAACGGCGACCTCATCGCCGCCGGCGGGTTCACTACCAGCGGCGGGGCACCCTGTCCCCACGTCGCCCGCTGGAGTCCCGGCACAAACTCCTGGGAGCCGCTGGGCGGCGGCACGTCCAGTTCGGTTCGGACTCTGACGGTTGATGGCGCGACGCTTTACGTCGGCGGTTACTTTCAGACCGTCGCCGGCGGCGCAGTTCAGTCGCGCTTCGCCGCCAAGTTCAACGCCGGCGCCGGCTGGTCGGCCTTCCCCACCCCGCCCCCGGCGCCCGTAGAAGACCTCGCTGTTGCCGGCGGCGCCCTCTACGCACGTGTCCGCTTCTCCTCGCCACAACCGACGGGCGACGATGTCATCCGCCGCTGGGACAGTGCCGCCTCGCAGTGGACGG
>DASPMT010000217.1:0-2720 GCA_035626935.1 Phycisphaerales bacterium
TCACCGCCGTGAAGTACACGGTGGAGGTGTAATTTGGAGCCCAGAGGAATCGGGCCGCGGGCGACTGGCTCGCAAAGTTGCCCCATGGGCCTGCGCCGTTACCGCCAAGGTCCATCGCCGGCGTTGTCGCCGCGCCGAACCCGGTGTTGCTGACGACCCAGTCGGTCGGGCTGGTGAGCAGGTCCGTCGTGCCGTTGGCGAACGTGCTGCCCGCGGCGTTCGCGAGGGAGAAGGTTCCGATGAACATCTCCGGGCGGCCGACATCGGTCGCCAGAACGTGCAGGTAGTACGTGCCGCCGGCGGGGAACACGAAATTCCCGGAGTAGGTGGTCGGCCAGCTGTTGCCGGTCAGAAACTCAGTCCCGGCCAGGATCGGGCTCGTGCTGATGAACGCCGTGAACTGGTTGTCGACGTTGATCGAAGCGTTGAGGGTGACCTGGGCGAACGCCGGCGCGGCGACCGCAGCGGCCAATACACAAGCAGCAGAACGGATCATGTGATCTCCTTCCCTTCAATGGTGCGCGAAGGACGGGTGCCCGTGCACCGATGGATGCGACTCCGCACGATGATACCTTCAGATAGCCCTTCCGCACAGGTTTCTGGACAGTAAAACCGCGCGTACAAGGGCCGTACTGATAAAAAAGCCCGCGACGGGGCGCGGGCAGTCATTCAGCCTCGGGAAGCGAGCGGAGGCTCAGGCTTGAGCCATCGCCGGGACCGGCTTCTTCGACTCGTTGAGAAGCTTGCGCAGCACCGTCTGAAGGATGCCGCCGTTGCGATAGTAGAAGATCTCCACCGCGCTGTCCAGCCGGCAGCGGACGGTGAAGGTGACCTTCGATCCATCGGCGCGGAGCGCGACGACACGCACTTCTCCCCGGGGGGTGATCTCCGCCGGCATCTGCACGTCGAAGGTCTCGGTGCCGTCGAGCCCCAGGCTCGCGGCGTTCTGTCCTTCCATGTACGTCAGCGGCAGCACACCCATGCCGACGAGGTTGCTGCGGTGGATGCGCTCGAAGCTCTCGGCGATGACGGCGCGAACGCCCAGCAGCATCGTTCCCTTGGCGGCCCAGTCGCGGCTTGAGCCCATGCCGTAGTCCTTGCCCGCCAGCACGATCAGCGGCGTTCCTTCCCTCTTGTAGTTGAGGCTCGCGTCGTAGATCGGCACGATGGACCCGTTGCCGGCCTTCGACAGGTCCTTGGTCCACCACCCTTCCTTGATCTTGCCGTCCGGGCCCACCGCCAGCTTGTTCTTCACTCGCACGTTCGCGAACGTGCCGCGGGTCATCACGCGGTCGTTGCCGCGCCGGCTGCCGTAGCTGTTGAACATGCTCTTGGGGACCCCCAGGCTCTTGAGGTAAGCGCCCGCGGGTGAAGACTCGGCGATGTCGCCGGCGGGGGAGATGTGGTCGGTGGTGACGCTGTCGGCCACGCTGACGAGGACCTTCGCGCCGGCGATGGCGGGGATCGGGCCCTCCAGCGGCTTGGGCGTCATGGTGTCGAAGTACGACGGGCGCTGGATGTAGGTGCTCTTCTCGTTCCAGTTGTAGAGGCTGCTCTTGGAGACGGCGACGTCGTTCCACATCGAGTTGGCAGAGAAGACCTGCGCGTACTGCTTCTGAAACTGCTCGGGGCTGGTGCAGGCCGCCTTGGTCTCGACCACCTCGGCGTGCGTCGGCCAGATGTCCTTGAGGAACACCGGCTTGCCGTCGTCGCCGATCCCTAGCGGCTCGGTGGCGAGGTCGATCGCGACGCTGCCGGCGATGGCGTACGCGACCACCAGGGGCGGACTGGCGAGGAAGTTCGCCTTCACCATCGGGTGGACGCGCCCCTCGAAGTTGCGGTTGCCCGAAAGGACGCTCGCCGCGACCAGGTCGCCTTCGCGGATGAACGCCTCGACCTCCTCCGGGAGCGGCCCGCTGTTGCCGATGCAGGTGGTGCAGCCGTACCCGACGGTGTTGAACCCAAGGGCGTCAAGGTCGGCGCTCAGCCCCGCTTTGTCGAGGTAGTCGGTGACCACGCGTGAGCCGGGGGCCAGGCTGGTCTTCACCCACGGCTTGCGTGTGAGCCCCTTGGCAACGGCCTTGCGGGCGACAAGCCCTGCCGCGATCAGCACGTCGGGGTTGCTGGTGTTGGTGCAGCTGGTGATGGCGGCGATGACGACGGCACCGTGGGTCAGCTTGATCCCGCCAGTCCCCGGAGTGACTGCGCCGCCGGCGTAGTAGGTGCCGGTAGCGCCGAAGATCTTCTCCATCGGCAGGCCGAACGCGGTGTTGCCCAGCGGTGCGCCCAGGCTCTTGAGGAACTCGCCCTTGACGTTTTTGAGCTCGACGCGGTCCTGAGGGCGCTTGGGCCCGGCGAGGCTGGGCTGGACCGTCGAGAGGTCCAGCTCCATCGTGTCGGTGAACTCGGGGTCGGAGG
Organism: Phycisphaerales bacterium; assembly: GCA_035626935.1. Taxonomy (GTDB): domain Bacteria; phylum Planctomycetota; class Phycisphaerae; order Phycisphaerales; family UBA1924; genus JAJTGZ01. The sequence continues at coordinate 2,419 of DASPMT010000217.1, forward strand.
CGGTCGGCTCCCACCAGAGCATGTTGGCCTTGCAGTACGCCTCGGTCAGTTCAGCCTGCTCGTGGCGGCCGGTGAACTTCATGTAGGCGATGGTGCGCTCGTCGACCGGGAAGAACCCCATGGTGGCGCCGTACTCGGGCGCCATGTTGGCGATGGTGGCGCGGTCGGGCACGCTCAGCACCGCGACGCCCGGCCCGTAGAACTCGACGAACTTGTCGACGATGCTCGTCTAGCGGAGCATCTGGGTCACCGTCAGCTCCAGGTCAGTGCCGGTGGCGCCCTCGGGCAGCTTGCCGGTGAGC
>DASPMT010000218.1:0-2866 GCA_035626935.1 Phycisphaerales bacterium
CGTTGCGCGCATCGGCGGTGGACGCCGCCGCGCAGAGGGCCTCAGTCATCGACGCACCGGCGACTGTCCAGCCCGCGAGCTAGCGGCGCCCAACCATCTGTCGTGCCAGACAGCTACACCATCCGCCTCCTCGCTCGCGGCGACGCCCTCGCCTACACGGCCCTGCGCAGGGAGATGCTCAACGACTCCCCGTGGGCCTACTACCGGTCGCCCCAGGAGGACCCGGGCTGCAAGGCCGAGCTCGTCGAGAACGAACTGTCAACCGTCGACCGCTACGCCATCGCCGGCGCATTTACGAACGACGCGGCCTCCCGTCTCGTCGCCGCAGCCGGGATCCTCCGTTCCGGTTCGCAGAAGACCGCTCACCGCGCGACCGTCTGGGGTGTGTACACCTCGCCGCCGCACCGCGGTCGTGGCCTTGGGCGGGCGGTTGTTTCTGCGGCGATCGACTGCGCGCTCGCCTGGCGCCGCGGCCCGGGATCACCGGCGATCGAGGCGGTCACGCTCGGCGTTTCCGAGCGCTCAACGGCGGCGCGGGCGCTCTACACCGCCATGGGTTTCGTTGCGTGGGGCGCCGAGCCCGACGCGGTCCGGATCGGGACGGAACGCTACGCCGAGACCCACATGCACATGGACCTGTCGGTGAGACGCTAACCGACGTCAGCAGCCGCTGAAGAACAGGTCGATGAACGCGACGAAGTCGTTGTTGTCAAAGGCGCCGTCGGCGCCGCGCTCGCCGCCCACCCGGCCCAGGTCCGCACGCGGATCGTGCCCGAAGAACAAGTCGATAAAGACGACAAAGTCGTTGTTGTTGAGCTGCCCGTCGGGGGCCGCTTCGCCGCCCGCGGCTCCGAGGTCGGAAGCGCACCGCACCACAACCTCGGGCGAGGCGACGGTCCCGCAAGGCAGCCCGGTCACTTCACACGTGTACGCGCCCCATTCCGCGATCGTGGCGTCGCTGATCATCAGCGTCGGCGTCGCCGCGCCGCTGTAGCGCCCGCCGTCGGCGATGATCACTCCGCGGTTCTTCCACCGGTAGATGAGCCCCGCCCCCTGGGGCCAACCGCCCGCGGGCGTCACCGTCGGCGTCGCGCTGCTCACCGTCACGTAATGCTCAGGCAGCAGCGGCAGCGTGACCTCCTCTGCGAACGGCCGGCGCAGGGGCACGGTGCTGAGCGCAAAGTCGTCGAACAGCCAGCTCACGTCGGCGACCCAGCGGGCAGCGATTCCGTCCACCGCTGTCAAACTCGGCGCCGAGAGCGTGCCGAACACCGCATAGCCCGGGCGCGTCGGCGAGCCCGGAATCGCGTCGAGGCTGAACCGTTCGCCGGGCACATCGATGTTGTTGTCCACCGTGTTGATGAAGAACTGGCTTGTCGCCGAGTGAGGGTCGCTCGTGCGCGCCATCGCGATTGTCCCGCGCATGTTCCCGACCGGGTGTTCCAGCGCGATCGGAGCGAACGTGTCAATCGCTGTCGGCGTCTGGGCCGGCGTCGGGGGTGCCCACTCCGTGATAGCGGCCGTTGGCGCCGTGTACCCGCCCCCTTGAATCACCCCGATCTGCGACTGCACGCTCATGGGCACCGAGCGGTGGAAGATCGTGCCGTCGTAACGACCGGCAAGCACGTACCGCAGAAAGTTGTCCGAGGTGTTCGGGGCGGTGTCGAGCATCAGCGAGATATCAATCATGCCCTGATTCGTCGTCATCCGCACGCCGGTCAGCACGTTCAACGTCAGCGTCAGCGATTCTCCGGCCGTCAACGCCGGCGCCGACGGGGCGACTTCAAAGCGGGGGCAGGCCGTTTGAGCGCAAGCCGCGCCCGAGGTCCCCGCCGCCGTGATGACCCCCGCGCAAACCGTGCCGATCCCGTGGTTCATTCCCGCTCCTCCATACCGCCTGCGGCCTCAGTTGACGGGCCCGGGCAGCGTCCATACGCACCAACAGGGGAATGTATCGCATAATTCCGCTCAGTCCGCCACCGCCGCCGCCGTTCTGGCGTCAAACCGGTGGAGTCTTGGGCTCGATCCAGCCTCCGAACGTGCGACTATCGGTCTTTGTAGCGTGAAAGAACCCCTCCGGTACCTCCGTCCGTCCTCCGAACCATCGGCCAGGTTCGTACCCCTCGATTCGACGGCGCACGCGGGTTCAGGAGCCAGCGTTGCGTCTACACGCTGCAATGTGCTACGCAAATGCACGTCTGCTGCATCGCACGGCGCGGAGCACGCGACTACACCCAAACAGAGACGCTGCCCGATCTTTCGCGAACATCCGGCCGCCTGCTTCAGTAAGCTCAGCACAACCGTTCAGGGAGCACCCATGCACATCAACCGCTTTGTTCTCGCCGCCGCGTTCGGGATGAGCGCGCCGTTCGCGTTCGCGCAGCCGCAGTCGCCGGGCATGCCGCCTCCCGCCGACGTACGCGACGCCGGCGTCAAGGGGGCGATCGGCTCCATCCCCGACTTCCGCCGCGTCGTCCAGGATTCCAAGGAGAAGGTCTTCCCTGCCGTCGTCTACATCCGTGTCATCCGCGAGAGCACCGAGTACGGCAAGAAGGAACTGCAGCAGGTCTCGGGTTCCGGCGTCATCATCTCACCCGACGGCGAGGTGCTCACCAACTGGCACGTCGTGGACAAGGCGGCGACGGTGCGCTGCCTGATGAGCAACGGCGAGCACTTTGACGCAAAGGTCGTCGGCAGCGACAAGGACACCGACCTCGCGGTGATCAAGCTCCAGCGCGACGCCGGCGCCACGCCCCTCCCCTATGCGGCCCTGGGCGACTCGACAACGCTCAAGGAGGGCGACTTCATCATGGTGATGGGCGCCCCGTGGGGCCTCAACCGCTCCGTCTCCATCGGCATCATCTCC
>DASPMT010000219.1:0-6409 GCA_035626935.1 Phycisphaerales bacterium
CCCGTCGGCGCACACCAGCCCGTTGGGCGGAACCGCCATTCCCCCACGCAAGCCGGCCGCGGCCATCGCCGCGGTGTTCGCAACGGCCATGTGGTGGTCAAACGACATCACGACCGTCGGCACGGTGCGCGTCGCCCCGTCCAGCTCCGCGAGCGTCGGCCACCGGCGCTCCTCCCACCCCTCGACCCGCGCTCCCCGAACCAGCAGCCATCCACCCTTTGCGACGCCCGAGGCGCCGGCGCGCAGCAGCTCAAGACACTCGGAAACGCTCCCGCAGCGCTCAAGGCTCGGCTGCCGGAGCGACTCCCCGAGCATCCCCAGGTGTCCGTGGGCCTCACGCAACGCGATGCCGGCCGGGCGCTCAATCACGCGCCGCTCCCCCGCTCATGAGCAACTCACTCACCATCGCGGCGGCGCCATCGTCGTCGAGCTGCTTCCCGCGCGGCCCCGGCACGCGGAACACGCCTGTTCTGGTCCGCACGTCGACTCCGCGCTGATCGACGCCGACGGCCGTCGGCTCAAACGCTTCGTTGCCGGTGAGCCTCTTGACCCCACGCGCAAGGGCCGCGCGATCGGCGTTCAGCCGACGAAGAAGGGCCGGCTCGTTGCCCAGCGTGTTGACAACCGACAGCTCTTCCCCATCGACGACCGCGTTTCCCAACCTCGCCGCCTGGGCCACCCCCACCATGAAGCGCGCCGCGCCGCGCCGGCCGTGGTATGCCTCCCACCGGTCCAGCAGCCGGGCGTGCTCCGAAGGGCCGTCACCCTCGGGAAGAAGCCGAACCTCCAACTGGAGGGCAAGCGCGTCTTCCCCCTCATCGGGCACCGAGAGCGTCGCGTCCTCGACCCTGCCGTCTTTCATGAAGCCGGGCGCCGGCAGCAGCACGACGCCGTTGCCGATGACAAACCCCGCCGGCTCGAGCCGCTCGTTGATCTCAACGACGCCGCGCCGCCCCTTGGACCACAGCGCGTCGTTGACCATCTCCGCGTCCGTCATGGCAGATTCTTGCCCGCGCGGCAAGCGCCCGCCCGGCGCGGAGGCGCCGCGTGCCAAAAAAAGACCCGCCCGAACGATGTTCGTCCGGGCGGGTCGGCTCGCTTGTTCGCGGGCCGGCGTGAGGGGAGTTGGACTCACCCTGGCTCTGGCTCCGCGGCCGCGATGCGCGAGCGGCGCAGTGCGCGGCTGCTGTCCGTGAAGAAGTTACTTCTTCTTCGAGGCCTTCTTCTTGGCCTTCTTCTTTGCCTTCTTTGCCATGGTTCAACTCCTGGCTCAATCACTACTCCGGTTGATGCTCGTCACACGACGCTCACCGCGGAGGGGATCAACTGTTCTATCGGAGCACGCGCTGCGCCGACTTGAGCAACTCCTGCGCCGCGCGTCCACCGAGACTCTGAAGAACGTATTCGATAAAGTTTTTGTACCGATGTCAAATCTCCACATCGCCGTCGTCGGCGCCGCGGGTCGAACAGGGTCGCGCATCGTCGCGCTCGCGCAGCGCGACGAGCGCGTCACGCTCACCGGCGCGGTCGTGCGCGACTCGTCGCCGCTCGTCGGATCGCCCGTCGACGCCGCACGTCCTTCGCTCCGTTACACCGCGCTGCGCGATACGCCTCCGCCGCGCGTCGTCATCGACTTCTCGACGCCCTCCGCGCTGGCCGACAACGCCGCCTTCGCGGCCCGCCACCACGCTGGACTTGTCGTAGGGACGACCGGCCTCTCCTCCGATCATGCCGAGATCATGCGGGCTACTGCCGCGATCGTGCCGGTATTGCACACCCCCAACACGTCGATCGGCGTCGCCGCGGTCGCGCGCGTCATCGCCGATCTGGCGCGCACGCTCGGCCCTTCGTACAGCGTCTCGATCGTCGACATCCACCACGTCCACAAGAAGGACGCACCCAGCGGAACCGCCAAGCGCCTCGCCGCCTCGCTGCGAGCCGCCGGCGCGTCGATCGCCGACGATCAGATCGAGTCGCGCCGCGAGGGAGAGGTCGTCGGCACGCACATCATCACGCTCACCGGACCGGGTGAGTCCGTCGAAGTTATCCACAAAGCGACAACCCGCGACCTCTTCGCCCTCGGCGCCATCAGGGCCGCGAAGTGGCTCGCGGAAAAAAAACCGGGCCTCTACACCATCGAGGACACCATCTAGGTCCGATCACCGCGCAGACGGCACCTCATCTACCCTTCATCGCTGCCCTCGACTCAGCCTCAACCCGAACGAGACAAGCCGCTTCCTTCAGCGGCAATCGGTGCTGATCTCATGCCGCATGCCGACGTCGTCGTGCTCGGCGGCGGCGTTGCGGGCCTCTATTCCGCTGCCGTGCTCGCGAAATCCGGCTACTCAGTGCTGCTTGTCGAGCGGGAGATGTTGGGACAAGGCCAGACGATCGCCGCGCAAGGCATCCTGCACGGCGGCATCAAGTACACCCTCGGAGGCCAGGCGACCGAAGCCTCAAAGGCCGTTGCGGGCATGCCCGCCTGCTGGCACGCCGCAATGAACAACCTGCCGGGCGCCGACCTCGACCTTCGCGGTATCACGACACTCTGCCCAGCGCAGTTTCTCTGGACGACCACCTCCTTCTTCAGCCGCGTCACGGCGAAGGTTGCCGCGGCCGCGATCCGCACGCAGGTGAACGCGGTACCCCCTTCGCAGGCCTGTGAGGGGCTTCGCGACGCCACCGGCGTGACGATTCATCAAGTCGAAGAGCCCGTCGTCGACCCGCGCTCGCTTCTGGAGACGCTCGAATCCGCCCTCCGGGCGGCGGGCGGCAAGATCGCGGTCGCAAGCTACACGCTCAACATCGACGGTGAACGCCGCGAAATCCGCATAGGCGATCAAACCGTCAGGTTTTCCACACTCGTGCTCGCGGCCGGTGAGGGGAACGAAGCCTTGCTCGCTCCGTTCGGCCTGGGAGCACCCAGGATGCAGCGGCGCCCGCTGCAGATGGTCATGGTGCGTCCGAAGCTCTGGGCCGCCACAGACCTCCCTGCGCTCTATGGCCATTGCATCGCCGCGCTCAGCGACAAACCGCGTATCACCGTGACAACGCAACGCCAGACTCGGCGGGACAACCAGACAATGAACGTCTGGTACATCGGCGGTCAGATCGCCGAATCAGGCGGCGGTCGGACGCGCGAAGAGCACCTGGCGCTCGCGCGGGCGGAGGTCGCGGCGTGCCTGCCATGGATCGACCTGGCGAAGACCGAATGGGCATCGTTCAGCGTGAACAGAGCCGAGGGCGTTACCCCGAGTGGCTCACGACCCGACATGCCCGTTGTTTCTTCCGTCGGCACGCCGGAGGAACGCATCTTCGCGGTCTGGCCGACAAAGCTCGTGTTTGCGCCGCTGGTGGCCGAGATGATCCGCACGCACATCGCCCGGGCGATCCAGCCGTCGCGATCGACCACCGAGAATCTCCGTACCGTCAAGGGGCTCGTCGCCCCTCAGATTGCACCGCTGCCATGGGACCGTGAGGACATTCAATGGAGCTGAGGCGCCTCGGCAACACCGGCCTTGACGTCTTCCCCATCGGGCTCGGCACCGTCAAGCTCGGGCGCGACGCCGGCCTGAAGTACGCCGCGCCCCCGCGCATCCCCACAGACGACGAGGCGCTCGCCCTCCTCCGTGCGGCCCGCGACCTGGGCGTGAACCTCATCGACACCGCGCCCGCCTACGGGACTTCCGAAGAGCGGTTGGGCGAGCTGCTCTACCGCGTCGCCCCGCGCGGTCAGTGGGTCATCTGCACCAAGGTCGGCGAGGAGTTCGACGCCGCGACGGCCGCCAGCCGTTACGACTTCTCCCCCGCGCACATCCGGGCGAGCATCCACCGCAGCCTGCGTCGTCTCAAGACCGACCATCTCGACATCGCTCTCCTTCACTTTGCTTCTTCTACCAACTTGGATGAACGCACGCTCAGCGGTCGCGCGGACACACCCCCCACCGATCCGCTCCACGCCGAGGCCCTGGCCACCCTCCGCGACCTGCACGAGCAAGGGGTTGTCGGCGCCGTTGGCGCCTCAACCGGCACCGTCGCCGGCGGGATGCTCGCCGCGGCCCTCTGCCACGTCGTCATGGTCACCGTCAACGCCTTCGATCACTCCCAGTACCCCGTCATCACCGAGGCGCACCGGTCGTCGTGCGGCGTGCTGATCAAGAAACCCCTGGCGAGCGGCCGCGCCGACCCGCGAACCCTCAAGCCGATCCTCGCGGCGCCGGGCGTCGCCAGCGCCATCATCGGCACCACCAACCCCACCAACCTCAAGGCCGCCGTCGAAGCACTCTCTTAACCACCGGGCACCTGGCACTCACAACAGAGGCCCGACCGGCAGGGAGGGCGCCGGAACCGCCCGAAGCGGCAGTGACATACTACTCAATCTTCGGCACCCGGCACTGAGCGCCAACCCCTCGCACCTCACCTCTCCACCGGGTGCTCCTTCGCCGACTCCTCGCTCCCAAGCGATACGAACCCGCTCACCACCCCCGCGTGCTGGCGGATCAGCTTCACCACCTCCGGATCGCTCGAGGTCTCGCGCACCCGCACCCCTTTGCCCGTCCGCTCGATCTCCAGCCGGATCCTCTCACCCGCGTCGAACACCGCGACGTACAGCGGGTCCCACTGGCGGATCCGCGCGCCCGTCTCGACGCGCTTCTTCATCGCCTGCACGTGCTCGACGATGAGCGCCGCCACCCGCGGATCGTCCGACTCGGTGAGCGATTCGATCCCCCCGTCGATCTCGCGGAACTCGCGCCGGATGCGCGTGTGCTTCTGCAGCAGCTCGGTAAAGACACCGCGGTCGTGCGCGACCGATCCAACGGGCGCTGACGCGTCCGGGTGGGCCGTGGCATTGACTCGCTCAACCCCCGACCCTGAACAGCCAGCAATCACCAGCGCCGCGCACCAGGCCGGATAGGCGATGTTGAATCTCATCGCTAAGGATATGTGCCGGGCTTCTTCTCCGCGTTCAGGTAATCCCGCTGGTGCTTCGAGCGGTGCACCCACTCCGCCAGCGGCATCTCCACCGTGCCGGCCCAATAGGAGTCGCCGTCGAGATGGCGCAGGGCCGCGACTTCGTCGCCGCTCATGCGCAGCCGCAGCCTCCCTGGCAGTGGGGTGCGCCGCTCGTCGTAGGCGTTATCGGCGCCCGCCTCGACCGCATCCGCCGGCAATGGGAACGACGTGTACCACCAGTGCCCGTCCAGCCGTGGCGAGCGCCACTCCTTGTCCACGACGCCGCTGATGGGATCCTTGAGCGGCAAAAGCGTCCCGTCGCTGGCCACAAGCTCTATCTTCACGCCGACCCGCAACGTCGGAAACACCGAGTCGCGATAGTCCGTGGCCAGGACACGCCACTCTCCGGCGCTTGCCTCGACGCTGGTACGGTTGACGATCCGCATCGTCAGATCCGCGTCAACCACAGGGCTGAGGATGCGCGTGCCACGCGGCACAACCTGGACCGTGCGCTCCTCCGTGCGGTCGAGAACCAGGGCACCGTCCACCATCGCTCGGATGCGCACCGGCACGCGCGTTGCGCCGGGTGCCCTGCTCGGCAGGAGGATGAGGTCGTCCTTCATGCCCGTAACGAAGGCGCTGGCGATGTACGTCGGCCTCGAATAGATGCTGGCACTCTCCCCCGGCGCATCGGCGCTCTCGACTGACAGCGAGACGCGTGCCCAACCGGGCATCCCCGCGGCCCACACCTCCTTCCGCCAGCGCGTGCGCTCCACGATCGGCTCGCCCTCCGGCCATCGCTCGGGGACAACAACGCAGCGTGCGAGCGCATCGGCGGAAGCTCGACCTCCCAGCGCGAGCCGCACCTGCCAGCCCCAGCCTCTGCCGTGCTCGAGCCGCGTGCCGACAATCCAATGCCGCGTGCTGCCGTCCTGCGCCGGCCACCACCGTTCAACGAGACACCACGCCGTGGTTGGCACTACGCGGAGCCACGTGGGCTCGCCGGTTCTCTGCTTCCACTGCAGAAGTTGTCCACCAAGCAGCACCAAGCCTAACGCAACGGCTACCCAATGAAGCCGCGACGGCCGACGGGTCCCCGCTTCTTGCCCGCACTCGGGACACCTCGCCTCGCGCAAGCCTTGGAGGCTGTAGCCGCAATTGCCGCAGCGCTTCTTTGCCCCCCACAGCGGCCGACGCCACCAGAGCTTCACAACTGCGACCAGCATCGCCGCGACGAGCGTCAGAACGCCGAGCGCCGGCACAAAGTGATCGTCCGCGCGGTCCACACCGCCAGTCTACCGCCGCTTGCGCCCACCTTGCTAGAACGGCGCATCCTCGCCGCCCTCGTCGCCCGCCCCGCCTCTCTCCGGGCCCCCGCCGTCCCGGTGCGACTCGATCGGCCCAGCGCTCCGCACGGTCCCACTGAACCCCCCTCCCCCCCCTCCCCCACCGCTCC
>DASPMT010000220.1:0-3647 GCA_035626935.1 Phycisphaerales bacterium
GGTCGTGACGATCGAGCCGGGGGTCTACCTGCCGGGAGTGGGGGGCGTGCGTCTTGAGAACGACTACCTGGTCACCGACCGCGGGGCGCGCAACCTCTGCACGCTGCCCATGGACATCAAGTGGGCCACTCGTCGGTGAGCGATCGCCGCCGCCGTGGCCCTTGTGAGGGTTTGACATGATCGACATCCGGAAACTAAAAGAGCTCGTGCGCCTGATGGTGGAGAACGAGCTGAGCGAGCTGAACCTGCAGGACCAGCAGGAGACGGTGCAGGTCAAGCGCGGCGGCGCGGGGGTGCCCATGGTCGCCGTCGGCGGCAGCCAGGTCCACGTACCGGTCTCACGTTCGGCTTCCGTCGATGACGACGGCGAGGGCGCCGCCCCGGCGGCGCCCGCTCCCGGCGGCGGCGGCGGAGACAGCGAGGCGGGGCTGGTCGCGGTCGTCAGCCCGATGGTCGGAACCTTCTACGCCGCGCCGCGACCCGACGCCCAGCCGTTCACGACCGTCGGCGCGGCGGTCGCGCCCGACACGACGGTCTGCATGGTCGAGGCGATGAAGGTCTTCAACGAGATCAAGGCCGAGACCAGCGGCACGATCGTGAAGGTGCTGGTGCAGAGCGGTTCGGCCGTTGAGTACGGCCAGAAACTCTTCCTCGTCCGGCCGTCGTAAAGGCGTGAAACTCAAAGGACTCGAGAAGAGCTCGAAGGGCTCGAAGAGGACTCTGAGTTGCCGGTCCCTCGCGGAGATGCGGTTGGCTCAACCCCTCTCTCGTCCCCTTTGAGACCTTTGAGCTCTTTCTACTCCCTTTGAGTTTCCGCATCAAGAGCGAACCATGTTCTCACGAGTCCTGATTGCGAACCGTGGCGAGATCGCACTGCGGGTGGTCCGCGCCTGCCGCGAGCTCGGCATCGAGTCGGTCTGCGTCTACAGCGAGGCCGACCGCGACGCCCCTTACCTCAAGATGTGCGACCAGGCCATCTGCATCGGCCCCGGGCCGGCTAAGGAGAGCTACCTCAACATCTCCCGCATCATCGCCGCCGCCGAGATCGCCGACGTCGACGCCATCCACCCCGGCTACGGGTTCCTCTCCGAGCGCGCCGAGTTCGCGCAGGCGTGCGCCGACTGCAAGATCGAGTTCATCGGACCCACCCCGTCGGCGATGGCGCGCCTCGGCGACAAGGTGAGCTGCAAGAACGCCGCCAAGGAAGCCGGCGTCCCCATCTTCCCCGGTTCGCCCGGCGCCATCGAGGACCCCGAGGAAGCCGTCAAGGTCGCCAACAAGATCGGCTACCCCGTCATCATCAAGGCGTCCGCCGGCGGCGGCGGCCGCGGCATGCGCGTCTGCCACAACGAGATGAGCCTGCGCAGCAACCTGCAGGCGGCCAGCACCGAGGCGCAGGCCGCGTTCGGCAACGGCGCCGTCTTCATCGAGAAGTACCTCGAGCACGCCCAGCACGTCGAGATCCAGGTGATCGGCGACAAGCACGGCAACGCCATCCACCTGTGGGAGCGCAACTGCTCGGTGCAGCGCCGCCACCAGAAGCTGATCGAGGAGGCGCCGTCGCCCGGCCTGTCGCGCGAGAAGATCGCCCCCGTCTGCGAGGCCGCGGTGCGGCTGATCAAGCTCGCCAAGTACCACGGGGCCGCTACGTGCGAGTTCCTCATGGACGGCAAGCAGGACTTCTACATGCTGGAGGTCAACACCCGCGTGCAGGTCGAGCACCCGGTGACGGAGATGATCACCGGCGTCGACATCGTCAAGACGATGATCCGCGTCGCCGCGGGCGAGAAGCTGCCGTACAGGCAGGAAGACATCAAGGTGAACGGGCACGCCATCGAGTGCCGCATCAACGCCGAGGACCCGGCCCGGAACTTCATGCCCCAGCCGGGCAAGGTCGACCTCTGGCAGCCCCCCGGCGGCCCCGGCGTCCGCATGGACACCCACGTCGTCACCGGCTACACCGTCCCCAAGTTCTACGACTCGATGGTCGCCAAGCTCATCGTCCACGACGACACCCGCGAGCAGTGCATGACCCGCACCGCCCGCGCCCTGCGCGAGTTCAACGTCGGCCCGATCAAAACCACCATCCCGCTCCACTCGCGCCTCATGGAGAACGCCGACTTCAAGAAGGGCGGCGTGGACATCCACTTCCTCGAGCGGTTGCTCAAGTAACCTCACGGAGGCCGTCGCATGGGCTGGGGACGCATGCTGCTGCTGGGGAACTTCGGCCAGCAGATGAACATCGACGACGTGCGGCAGGAACTGGCCGGGCTGCGGACGCAGATCAAGGAGGCGAGGGCCTCCGACCAAAGGCACGACGTGGACCAGCAGCAGTCCGAGCAGATCCGTGCCCTCCAGCGCGAGAACGAGATGCTCGAGCTGTGCGTGGCAACGCTCGCGCGGCTGCTCCGCGCAAAGGGCGTGGTGACGGCCGAAGAGTTCGACACGCTCGCGGAACTGATCGACGCCCCCAAGTAGCGCCGGGAACCCCCCGCCGCGCCCGCGCCTGGCGCCCGGGCAACGACCCCCCGGGCAGCCGCGGCCCGGACCACACCCTCACGCCGACAGCCAGAAGTACAGCACAAGCGCCAGGCCGACCAGCGCTCCCACGCCGATCGCCAACCCGAACAGCAACGCACCGCGCCGCCGCCGCGGGTCACCGCTGGCCGCATCGTCAGCCAGGCCGAGCGCACTGAAAAGGATGTCAACGGGGTGGAACATCTCGCACAGGAGCATAGAGGACAGGTGAAAGAGCTGGGGGAGGAGGATCAGGCCGCCGTGCGCCCGCGGCTGCTCCGCTTCCGCTAAGCGCCGCCCCGATGTCGGACCTGCTCCTGACAATGCTCGGCGCGCTGGACGTACTGGCGATCTTCTCCAAGAACCCGCGCGACCGCAAGGAAGCGTTGATGGGTGCTTCTGCCTGCTCGTGCTGATCGTCCTGGCCTTGGCGGCCGTCTTCGCGCTGCTGGTCTGGTTCTTCTGAACCGGGGTGCACGACGCTCGCTTTGGAGCGCGAGGTGCGCCATCCCAAGGCCGCACGACTCCGTCAAAGCTCCGCCCCCGTCACGCGCCCCTCCGGCATCCCCTCATATGTCCACCCGATGCCCAGCGACCGCACGCCCGCGGTGAAGCCGTCCGCAAACGTCAACGCCGCAAGGCCGGGTGTCGGATCGGTCACGCGCTCCCGTCCACCAGCGAACGCCTCGCCTCCTGCCACTCCTCCCACGCCCGCTCGGGGTCGATGTCCTCGTAGCCGCGTGACTCGGCCATCTTCGCAATCATCCACACCGGCCCCATCACACACGGGCACTTGTCGCGGATCGCCTCAACCTCTTCACGCGTCAGCGGCGCGCCCTTGGACTCCTCCGCGTTGAGAATCGTCGCGATCAGCGACGGCATCGGAATCGGTACGAGCTCCTCATCGGCCCCGCCCGACCCTCCACCGCCGCCGGCTCCGTCAGCGCCACCACCCGGCGGCGAGCCCGATCCTCCGTCGCGACCGCCTCCCTCAGCGCCGCCATCCTCCGCCCCAAACAGTCCTGAAAGCAAGCCCATAGAGGCAAGTGTATTGGAGAGTGCGCAAGCATGTTCCCTTCCCCCCTCACCCCTCTACGCCCCCGCCGTCCATCCCCGCACCACCGCCACCA
>DASPMT010000221.1:0-3653 GCA_035626935.1 Phycisphaerales bacterium
GTGCTGGCGATCAACGGCAACAGCACCCTCGTGCTGGACGGCGCGGTGAACAACGCGCTCAACGGGACCATCCGGGTGAACACGGCGGCGGCGTTCCAAGGGACGCACCTGAACATCGTGCAGCCGAACACGCTGTTCAGCGGCACCGGGTCCATCCAGCTCAACGCGAGCGGCTCCGACGGCGCGACGACGAGCCAGACCGCCACGCTGGATGGGGCCGGCACGCTGACGATGGGAGCGGGGACGTCGCTGCGCGGGTTCGGCCTTGTGCTTAACCTTCCAACGACCAATAACGGCGTCTTCACGGCGGACGTGTCGGGGCGGCCGCTGCGCATCGACGGAGCCGTGCACCAGAACAACGCGTTGTACACGTCGGCCAACGGGGGCAACCTCTTCCTGGTGAACGCCACGGTGAACCAGTCCGGCTCGGGGTCGATCGCGCCGGCGCCGGGGTCGAACGCGCAGTTCCAGAACACGACGATCAGCGGCGGCTCGATCACCAGCACGGCGACCAGCCGGGTCTCGCACAACGGCGGCGGGACGTCGACCCTGTCCGGCGTGACGATCAACGGAGGGATGGACCTTGACGGCAACTCGACGACGTTCATCGGCGCGCCGGGCGTGGCGCTGGCGGGCGGCGCAACGGTGAAGGTGAACACAAACTCAGCGTTCCAGGGGACGCACGTGCGGACGAGCGCGCCCAACACGCCGGTCAGCGGGAGCGGCACGCTGCGGCTGGCGGCGAGCAACTCCGACGGCGCAGCGACCAGCCTGACGGCCTCGGTGAGCGAGGGCGGCGGCGGGACGGGTTCGTACGTGTTCGGCGGGGGCGTGTCACTGGCGGGCTTCGGGATCGTGAACAACGTTGCCACGACCAACAACGGGACGTTCAACGCCGACATCACGGGACGGCCGCTGCGCGTTGAGGCGAATCTCCACCAGAACAACGGCCTGTACACGGCGACCAACGGCGGCGTTCTGCTGCTGTCGAACGCGGGAATCACGCAGGCGCCGGGCGGTGTCATCTCCGCCGTCGGCACGAGCGGAGACGGTACTGTGGCCTCCAGCGCGCAGCTCAGCAATACCACCGTGACGGGCGGCTCAATCGTGAGCAACGGGGCCTCGCACGTCCAGCTCAACGGCAGCACCAGCGCGACGCTGTCGGGCGTCGCGATCGTCGGAGCCTTTGACCAGTACGGCGGGTCCAACCTGTACATCGACAGCCCCGGCGTCACGCTCAGCGGCGGAGCGACGGTCCTGGTGAACGCCGGGGCATCGTTCCAGGGGACGCACATCCGCGCCGGCGACGCGGACACCGTGATCAACGGCAACGGCACCATCCGCCTGAACGCCAGCGGGTCCGACGGCGCGACCACGAGCCTGACGGCGGCGATCAGCGAGGACGGCGGCGACGCGGGCGGATCGTACGTGTTCGCGCCGGGCGTCACGGTGGCGGGCTTCGGCATCGTGAACAGCGTGCCGACGATTAACAACGGGGTGTTCAACGCGGACGTCAACGGGCGTCCGCTGCGGGTCAACGGGAGTTCACACCAGAACAACAATCTCTATACGGCCAGCAACGGCGGCACGCTGTGGCTGGTGAGCACGACCGTCACACAGGCGGGTGGCGCAGCTGTCCGCGCGAGCGACGGTTCGACCGTGGACCTCACCGGCTCACGGCTCAACGGCGGCACGCTGGGAAGCCCGGCCGGCGGCACCGGAACGACGGTGCTGAACAGCGCCGTAACACTCGACGGCGTCACGGTCTCGCGCCAGATGACGCTGAACGGGAACGGCACGCTGACGATCACGGGCAGCGGCATCAACCTGACGAACAACGCTCTTGTCACGGTGAACACGGCGGCGGCGTTCCAGGGGACGCACATCCGCACGGGTGACGCGAACACGGCGATCAACGGCAACGGAACGATCCGCCTGAACGCCAGCAACTCGGACGGGGCGACTACGAGCCTGACGGCGGCGATCAGCGAGGACGGTGGCGACGCGGGCGGGTCGTACGTGTTCGCGCCGGGCGTCACCGTGGCGGGCTTCGGCATCGTGAACAACGTGCCGACGACCAACAACGGCGTGTTCAACGCGGACGTGCTCAACCGGCCTCTTCGGATCGACAGCAACACGCACCAGAACAACGCCGCGTACGCCGCGAGCAACGGCGGGACGCTGGTGGTCGTGGGCGCGACGGTGAATCAGAGCGGAGCAGGTACCATCACCGCCGGCGACGCCTCCGGCGTCGTGCTGAGCAGCGCCGCCGTAAACGGGGGCACGCTCAACGCCGGCGGCACCGGGCGGTTCACGATCAATGGCGTGAGCACCGTCGGCGGCGTGACGAGCAACACGCCGATCGACATCGTCGGCAACGCCCACCTCGTCGTTGGGCCCGCGGGCCTGGTCAACAACGGGTTGGTCATCGTGAACAGCAACGCGGCGTTCGCGGGCACCGCGTTCCGCGCCGGCGCGCCGGGCGCGGCGGTCACCGGCGCGGGCGAGGTTCGCCTCAACCGCAGCGGGTCGGACGGCTCCGCGACCAGTGGGACCGCGGACATCGAGGCGTCCGCGGCCGGCAACTCCTTCTCGTTCGGCGCCGGCCAGACCATCAGCGGCAGCGGCCGACTCGATGGCCCCGTGGTGATGGCGGGCACGATCTCACCCGGCTCGCCCGCGGGCGCGGTGAGCTTCATCCGCAACGACGCGGCGCTCAGCTTCACCGACAACGGCCGGCTGCGGATCGACATCGCCGATGGCACGACGTTCGACCGGCTGGTGAACACCGGCAGCGTGGCGCTCGACGGCACGCTGCAGGTGGTGTCGGCGATGGACTTCCCCGCGGGCGCGACGTTCGACGTCATCACCGGCGGCAGCCACAGCGGCCAGTTCGACACGGTGCTGAGCTCGGGCCTTGCGGCTCCCAAGCGTTTCGGGGCCCGCTACGACAACCCCTCCCGCGTCCGCGTCACCGTGCTGTGCGGGCCGGCCGACATCGCCGGGCAGGGCGCAGACGGCAACGGCGACGGCGTCCTGGACAACAACGACTTCATCGTCTTCATCGACCGCTTCTTCGCCAACGACCCCCGCGCCGACTACGGCTCGACCGGCGGCATCCCCGGGCCCGACGGCCAGTGGAACAACAACGACTTTGTCGTCTTCATCGACCTGTTCTTCGCCGGGTGCTTCTGAGCGCGGCACCCCGTCGGCTCCCTTGGTCCCCCTCCCGGCCCCAACCCCGGGAGGGGGACCGCTCGCTTGCCTTTCGAAAGTACGCTGAACAAGGACCGAATCCGCCGGTTTTGTGTGGTAGAACCGGGACCGTGAGGTATGCTGCCGTTCACCCTTAAGGCTGTTCGCACCGCGGGCATAGCCGCCCGTCACCGGAGATCACCATGCCCCGCACCTCGTCGCTTGTCGCCCTCGTCCTTGCCGCCGGTTCGATCTCCAGCATCGCCAAGGCGCAGTCGTGGGCCAACCCAGTCGACGGGTCATGGTTTGCGGCGGCCAACTGGTCGCCGATGGTTGTGCCTACCGGCAACGCCGCGACGGGGACGCTGGGTCTGGCGGGCGCGTACACCGTGACGACGACGAGCAATACGCTGATGGGGGTCAACATCACAAACCCGGCCGCGGTGCTGGCGATCAAC
>DASPMT010000222.1:0-3090 GCA_035626935.1 Phycisphaerales bacterium
GAGCGTGGCCGCCTCGACCGCGCCCAGCAGGGAGAGGAGGAAGGACTTGCCGCCGAAGCCGCGGGAGGCTTTCCAGACGGCCACAGGCGTGCGGGCGAAGTAGGTGTCCGCGAAGGCCCGAAACGGCGTGCTGTGGGTGTCGCAGACCTTCGTATCAGGCAGGCGGACGCCGAAGGTGGTGAAGAGGTAGTCTTTTAATTCTTCGCCGGTCTGGGGTGCGGCCGCGCGGCGCCTCTTCGGCACGGCCCCGGCCTTCGCCGCCAGCATGGCGACGTGTACGCGGGCGCGGGCCAGGTTGACGGTTTGCTGATCTGCGCTCAATTAACGGCCTCGCTTAACAATTCAGTCTCGGAAATGCCGAACTCGGCCGCGACCATCGGCGCGGCCTGCTCCTGTGATAGCCCGTAATCGCGCATAACGGCCGCCAGAGCGTCTTTCGCCGACTGCGCGATGATGGCGGTGGGCCTGCCTCTGAGGAGCTGCATCTTGTCCGCCGCCGTGGCAGCCGCGATCACCGCGTCCTTACCCTTGGTCTCCGACACCGCGTCCTCGGAAAGCGCGCGCTCCAGGTAGAGGCGGGAGACGCGCTCGAACACGTCGCCGAGTGCTTCCTTTTTTTCCTCGCGGATTTCCGCGACTTCCGGCACAACGCCGCGGCCATCTCTCCAATCCGCAATGGTCTTTTCGGGGATGCCCGTCTCCCGCGCGGTGCGGCGGACGTTCCCACCGTTGGCATCCAGCGCGGCCAGGGCGGTCGCCTTGTCGGAGTCGCTGTACTGACGCTTACCCGCTTTCTTCTTTTTCACCATCTCAACAACTCCCCATCCACCCCGCCACGACGAAGATCACGCCAACGACCGCCACGAACCCGAGCCGCCGCCACACCTTCACCCGGCCTTCCTCTCCTCGGCCTTCTTCTGCAACTCCGTCAGGCCCACGGCGCTCCCGAAGGCCATCACCCCGACGAGGGCGCAGGTGGAGACGTCCTTCTGCGTCCACTGCACGCCGTCGCCCACGGCCATCTCCAGGGCGAAGGCGGCCCCCTGCGCGAAGGTGAAGGCGAGCAGTAAGACCTTCCAGCCCGCCGTGTGCAGGGGCGTGGTCTTCACCGCGTCTACGAGGACCTTGGCGAACGCGCTCGCCGCCGCGGCCTGAACCAGAATGTTGTCCGTCATTCCCACCCCCACACGACCCACACGAAGTAGGCCGCGGTCAGCGCGAACAGGGTGAGACACCCCTTGGGGACGCCCCTCTTCAATGCCCGTCCTCCCCCCGCCCGGAGCCGTTAAAGACGTTGAGCCACCACAGCCACATCCCCGTGGCCTTGACGGCGCGGGCGCCGACCGACAGCCCCAGGCCCTCGGCGGTCGAGCACGCGGGGTCTCCCGCGAGCCCCACCCAGGCGGCGCGCGCCAGGGCCTCGGCGGCGAAACAGGCGAGCATGACGGCCGTCCAGAAGGCCACCGGGTCGGCCCGCCGCCTCCAGAACCGCACCGCCAGGCCGAAGGCGATCACGCCGTCGCCGGCGAGCACCAGCCACCAGAGGTTGAACAGGAAGTCCCTCACTTCTGCCTCTTCGTCTCCCGGACCTCGTCCTTGAGCGCCGTCATCGCCTCGACGACCTTCTGCATGGCGGCGGAGTGCTCCGAGCTCATCTGCCTGATGGTGTCGGCGAACTTCGACTGCATCTGCTCGTGGCGCTCGTCCTTGCTGAGCACGTAGGGCCAGACGTAGCGCACCCCGATGAAGAGCGTGATGAGGAGGTAGGTCACCGGGAGCCCGAACTTCTCCAGCAGTTGGAGGGCGGTCGCGCCCTCGGCCGCCTGGATGTAGGCCAGCAGCCCCGCCGTCAGCAACACGGATGCCCCCATGTACGCCATCCTCTTTTTCACGCCCGCACCCCCATGCGGTCGGGGGAAGCCGTCAACCTTGATCACCCGGCGGCCCCGGCTCGATGAGCGGCCCGCGCCCTTCCAACCGCTTCATCTCGCGCAGCAGCTCGTTCTCCTGACTCAGTTTCTCCACCCGCCGACTCAGCTCCTTCACCTGACCCTTCAACGCCCGGTTCTCCCCCCGCAGGGAGCGGATGCGCTCGGCGAAGTCGTCGGTGCTCTCCTGGTAGATGTCTATGACCCGGACGGTCGCCGTCACCCGCCGCTCCAGGCTCTCGCCGCTGGCCGTCTCGTGTGCCAGCTGCATCTCCGCCCGCTGGCGCCGGTAGGCCAGCAGCCAGTCCAGACCCTTGAAGACCCCGCCCCCGATGAGGAAGGTGACGATCTCGCGCCACGGTGAGGTCAGCTCTGTCATCAGTCATGCTCACCCTCTTCCAGCGCCGCTCGTATCCCGGCGAGCTGCAGCCGCAGTTCGAAGTTCTCGGCCGCGAGCGAGGCGCAGGCGAAGTACCGCAGGTCACACCCCGCGTAGAGCCGCGCCTGCTCCGCGTCCCTCTCGGCTTCGGCCAGGGGGAAGCAGAGGGTCGGGTTGTGGCCGAAGCCCGCGTCCAGCGGCGAGGTGCCGTGCGGGATGGCGTAGACGTAATCGTTCGCCGTCCGGCACAGGGCGCGGGCCTCGGCGCGCGTGTCGTAGCTCCCGCGGAAGAGGGGGAGGATAAGACGGCCTTCGCGCGAGAGCTTCGGCTGGCGCAGGTACGTGTGCCAGAACCAACGGCGGAAGTTGTCGAAGCGGGCGCGCAGGCGCGTGAGCAGCGGCACGCCCTGCTCGTCGGCGTAGCGCCCCTGCCCGAAATGCCAGTCGAGGGGCTCCGACGGGGCGAAGCGCCCCAGCTCGTCCGCCGCGCGGTCGGCCGACTCGACGGGCTTTACGAGTGAGAGGGCCTGGCTCATTCGGGAACCGTGATGATCACCCCGTTCAGTTGGCTGGCGGCGCGCAGCACCACGTCCTCGGCGCCCTCGGCCGCGACCCAGGCGTTCAAGACGGCGACGGCCTCGGAGCGCAGGGCGTCCCGCTCGGCGTCGCCCTTCTCCGACCAGTTCTCGAAATCCGCGGCGCTAACGGCCATAGTCAGCCCTCCGTAGAGACACGCCCACAGGGTCGCCGCAAGCAACAGCCGTGTGACACGCGTCAAAGGTT
>DASPMT010000223.1:0-5695 GCA_035626935.1 Phycisphaerales bacterium
AACGTGGCGGACAATCCTCAGGTGACGCCCCAGGCGCCGAGAAGCCCTACTCCATCGATGCGAGCTCGGACTCAGGGATGTCGGCGTTGGTGTAGACCTTCTTGACGTCCTCGTTGTCCTCGAGCTCCTCGACGAGCTTCAGCAGATCCCGGGCGGTCTGGCCGGTGACGGTGACGGTGTTGAGCGGGAGCATGTCCAGCTCCGACTCGGCCACCTTGAAGCCGTCCTTCTTGAGGGCGTCACGCACCGTGAGGAACTTCGTCGGGTCCGTGACCACCTGCCAGGTGGGGGGCGACTCGTCGGCGGCCGGATCGCCGGGTTTAACGTCGTCCGCGCCGGCGTTGAGCGCGGCCTCGATCAGTCGGTCTTCGTCCCTGGCGTCGGCCGCGACCGTGATCACACCCTTGTGCTCGAACTGGTGGGCGACAGCGCCGCTCACGCCCATCTTGGACTCGCTCCGCGCGAACGCGAGCCGGACGTCGCCCGCGGTGCGGGCGCGGTTGTTGGTCAGGGCGTCGACGATCACGGCGACGCCGCCCGGGCCGTACCCCTCGTAACGGACGGGTTCGTAGTTCTCGGTGTCGCCGCCGCCGGCGCCCTTTTTGATGGCCCGCTCGATATTGTCGTTGGGGACGTTGTGGTAGCGTGCCTCCTCCAGCGCCGTGCGCAGGAGGAAGTTGAACGCGGGGTCAGGCCCGTGCTGGCGCGCGGCGCTGATGATCGCGCGGCTGCACATCGTCCACGCCTTGCTGCGGCGTTTGTCGACCACCGCCTTGCGGTGCTTGACCTTGCTCCATTTGTTGTGGCCGGCCATAAGGAGAGCGTGAGCGTTGCGAAGCGGGGACGGAGCTACTTGGACTTGCGGGGGGTTGTGCGTGACGACGAGCGTTTGGCGGGCGAGGCCGGCTTTGCCGGCGCGGACTTTGGAACGCGGGTGGCCGCGACCGGCGTCTGGTCCGCGGCGGCCTGGAGCAGACCGTAAGCCTCGCGCGCCTCGCCGGCCTTGACCATGCGGCTGATCGCGGACGCCGCCTCGTCCGGCTTGAGCCCGGGCTCGACGATCCTCGCTTTCTCCAGCACCGCCGCGATGCGGCCGTCGACCGGCACGCCGTGGATGCCGCAGCAGAGAAGGGCGACGCGATCGGTGACGAACGGAGGCGCCTGGGTGATGCCGGCGAGGTAGGTGGCGGCCGCCTTCTTGCTCAGGTTCGGCAGGTGCGCCAGCCGCAGCCGGTGCTCGTTGCGGAAGATCTGGTTCAGCGCCCCGCGCAGCGCGACGACGCGGGTCTCGACCCGCGGGTAGCCGGGACCGATGATCGCCGCCATCTCGCCGGGGAGGCAGACCCGGAATTCGTTGACGTCCACCACGGCGGAGGCGATGCGCTTCATCGCGGCGTCGGCGCGCGAGGTCGTGCACTCCCAGATCAGGAAGGAGCGGACGAACTCCCGCAGGACGGCGTCGGCGTGGAAGATGTCGGGGCCGGCCGACGACTCGGCCTGCTCGCCCGCGCCGTTCTGGGCCGCGGCGCCGTCGGCGTGCGCCGCCGGAAGCGAGGCCGGCTTGAGCTTGGCTCGCAGGCGGTCGAGCAGCTGCTGGAGCAGCTTGGCCTTGTCAGGGCTGGACACGCGGCGGCTCCTGGTTGGGCTGGTCAGAGGGACCGCCGGCTCGGCCGGCCTGCTCGCGCTCCGCCGCGACCTTGCTCAGCGCGTCGAGCACCTGCGCCTGCTTCTTGAAGCTCTTGTCGATGACAAAGGCAAGCTGCGGCATGATCTTGAGCGCCAGCAGCTCGGCGGCCTCGCGCCGGATGAACGAGGCCGAGTGGACCAGCGCCCCGTGCACCTTGCTCTCGTTCTTCTCAGGGAGCACCGAGACGTTGACGGTCGCGTTGCGCCCGTCGGGCGACAAGCTGACGGAGGTGACGGTGATAAGCGACCCCTCGGTGCGCGGGTCCTGCAGGCCGTTGACCATGACCTTCTGGACGGCGCGCTGCAGTTCGGCGGTTGCTTTCTCGTGGTGGTGGCTCAAGCGGTGTGGTCCTATGCGTCGGGCCTGTTCCCGTCGGTGTCGATCGCGTCGAGTTCCTGGTCGGACCATACGGGCCCGGCGTCGGTCTGGGCGGCGTGCTCGGCGATCTCCTGAGCGGAGAGAAGCTGGTGCTCCATGGCGCCAAGGCGCCCCTCCGGCAGTGACCGGAGCTTGTGCTCGATGGTGTCGATCACGCTGCGGAGGTGCTTGCGGTCGCTGCCTACCAGAGCCAGGGCCATGACCGCCAAGGAGGCGTTCTCAAGGTTGCCCACCTCGGCGACGCTGCAGAGGTGCTCGCGGTGGAGCCGGTCCTTGACGGAGTTCACGATCCGCCGCTTGTCCTTGAGCGACTCGGCTCCGGGTACCTCGATCTCAAACTGGAGGAGAGCGATGTACATCGGCTAGCGGGCTTCCACCTTTTTCAGGACGATCTCGCCGCCGCGCAGGCGGCCGTCGCGGAACGTGAACTCCATCGCCGCCGGCGGGTCCATGCGGACGCTCTGACCGTCGAGCACCCATCCGCCCCGGTGGCCGGCCATGAGGTAGGTGCCGTCGGGATTGAACGCGACCTTGAACATGTGGAGCTGCATCTGCAGCACCTGACGCGAACGATCATCGCTCCGGCTGGCGGCGGTGCCCGGCGCTGCGCGCATGGCCGGCTCGTCGGGGACCCACACGCCGACGAGCGTCTCACGCGTCAGCGCGGCGACGGGGACCGGGTGCAATGCATGGGCGTCGGCGTCGGTGTCGACCCGGTGGAACGTGAAGTCGAAGCTCGGCGCCGGGCCTGCGGGCGCCGCGACGTTAAGCGCCAGCCGCGACCCGATCCGGTCGAAGCGCATCGCCCCGCCGCTGCCGCGGGTGATGATGTTGAGGGCGTCGGGCTCCAGCGTTGCGTCGACCGCGTGGGCGTCGGCCGTCCAGACACCCCGGACCTCGGCGACGCCGTTTGGCTGGTAGACGAACCTTCCGCCGCGGTGCAGGCGCAGGGTCTGCGAGCGCACCATGTCGATCGC
Organism: Phycisphaerales bacterium; assembly: GCA_035626935.1. Lineage (GTDB taxonomy): Bacteria > Planctomycetota > Phycisphaerae > Phycisphaerales > UBA1924 > JAJTGZ01. Next base: position 3,043 of record DASPMT010000223.1, read on the forward strand.
GTCCTCGAGCTGGCGCTCGGTCCGGGCGCCAGCCGCGTAGGTCGTAGCCAGCTCCCGGTACGCCTGGGCACAGTCGTCGGTGATGCGCCACAGGCCCGCGACGTCCGCCGCCGCCGCGTGATCGCTCCCCGCGCGCGGGTCGGAGGCGCATCCGCCCACGGCCAGCAGAACGGGAAGGATCAGTGCGCGCAACAGACGGTGCATATGGCTCCTGGAAAAGCGCGTGTGCGTGGGCGTGGACCAGCGGTCGCGGCCGGGCTTAGAGCGTGCGCTTGATCTCCACCTTCTTGTAGCACTCGAGCACGTCGCCCTGCTTGATGTCGTCGTAGCCGACGATCTTCATGCCGCACTCCATGCCCATCTTGACTTCCTTGGCGTCGTCCTTGAAGCGCTTGAGCTGCTCCAGGACGCGGTCCTGCTCGATGACGATGCCGTTGCGCGTGACGCGGATGAGCGCGTCGCGCTGGAACAGGCCGTCGGTGACGTAGCAGCCGGCGATGGTGCCGACCTTGGTGACCTTGAAGACCTGCCGGACGTCGGCATGGCCCAGGACCTCCTGGCGGATCTCCGGCTCCAGCAGGCCGCTGGCGGCCTTCTTGACGTCGTCGACGATGTCGTAGATGACCTGGTAGGTTCGGACTTCCACGCCCTTCTGGTCGGCGAGGTTGCGGGCCTTGCCGGAGGGGATGACGTTGAAGCCGACAACGACTGCGCTGGACGCGTGGGCCAGCACGATGTCGCTCTCCTGGATCCCGCCGACGGCGGAGTGGAGCACGCGTACCTTGACCTCGGCGGTCGAGAGTTTCTCGATCTGGTTCTTGATGACGTCCACCGAGCCCTGCACGTCCGCCTTGAGGACGATCAGGATCTCCTTGACGTTCGCGTCCTTCATCTGGCTGAAGATGGAGTCCAGCGTCACCTTGGGCTGGTGCAGCGAGGCCTCGCGGTCGCGGATGCGGCGCTGCTCGGCGGCCTCCTCGGCCTGCTTGAGCGAGCTGGTAACGAAGAACGCGTCGCCGGCGCTTGGGATCTCGTCGATGCCGCTGACCTGCACCGGCGTGCTGGGACCGGCGAGCTTGATGCGCTTGCCCTGGTCGTCGGTGATGTCGCGGACACGGCCGAACGCGCGGCCGACGACGATGAAGTCGCCGACCTTGAGCTCGCCGTCCTGCACCATGATCGTGGCGATCGGGCCGCGGCCCTCGACCTGGCCGGCCTCGATGACGCGGCCGCGGGCGTTGCCCTGGAAGTCGGCCTTGAGCTGGAGGACCTCGGCCTGCAGCTCGAGGATCTCGAGCAGCTCCTTGATGCCGGTGCCCTTGAGGGCGCTGGTGTGGATAACCTCGGTGCTGCCGCCCCACTGGGTGGGGTTGAGGTTCTGCTCGGCGAGCTGGCCGTAGACCTTCTGGATCTGGTTCTCGGTGGCCTGGGGCGAGTCGATCTTGTTGAGGGCGACGATGATCGGCACGCCCGCCGCCTTGGCGTGGTTGATCGACTCGACGGTCTGGGGCATCACACCCTCGGGTGCGCCGACGACCAGCACGACGACGTCGGTCACGTTCGCGCCGCGGGCGCGCATCTCGGTGAACGCCTCGTGGCCGGGGGTGTCGATGAAGACGACGTGCTTGGTCTGGCCGTTGACGTCGACTGGCACCTTGAAGGCCGTGGTCTTCTGGGTGATGCCGCCGGCCTCGCCCGCGGCGACGTTGGCCTTGCGGATGGCGTCGAGCAGGCTGGTCTTGCCGTGGTCGACATGGCCCATGATGGTGACGATCGGCGAGCGGGGGCGCTCGTCGAGGGTCTTGCGGTCGGTGAACTGCGACTCGACTTCCTGCTCGGCGGTCTTGGCCTGGGTGACCACCAGCTCGATGTCGAAGTCGATCATGATCTCCTGGGCCTTGGCCGGGTCGATCGCGGTGTTGATGGTCGCCATCACGCCCTGCATGAAGAGCTTCTTGATGACGTCGGCGCCCTTGACGCCGGTCGCGGCGGCGAGCTCCTTGATCGTGAATGGCGCGACGATCTCGACGCGTCCTTCGATCTCCTCGATCTGGCGGCCCTGGGCGTCCAGCCGCGCCTTGGCCTCGCGCCGACGCTGCTTGAGCAGGCCGGAGGAGCGGGCCAGCCGTTCCTCACGCTCGGCAAGGTCCGCCTCGGTGAAGCCGGTACGTCCCTCGGTGGAGGTGTCGTTCTTGGGGTCGCGGATCTTGCGCTTGGGTGGAACGGCCGGGCCGCCCTGGCCGGGGCGGGCGGGGCCGCGGCGCAGGTTGCGCCGGGCGGGGTCGTCGCTGCCGCCGCCGGGTCCGCGGACGCCGGTGCCGGTGCGCATGCCGGGCGAGCCGCCGTAGCCGCCCGGACCGCCGGTGCGCGGAGGCCGACGCTCGGGCATCTGCTCAGGGGCTTCGATGCGGACGACCTTGGGTCCGGCGAGGGTGATCTTGGCCTTTTCGCCCAGCATCTGGCCGACCGGCTTGACGATGGCCGGCCGCGTCGGGACGTTCATGGTCGCGGGCCGGAAGCCGGGGCGCAGGCCGGCGGGCATCGTGGAGGGTGTGGGTGTGACGGGCGTGCCGGTGCTTCCAGGGGCGGCGGGCGGAGCACCGCCGGCTGGCGCGGCGGGCGGCGTCGTCACGGGGCCGGGGCGCGCAACGGG
>DASPMT010000224.1:0-2204 GCA_035626935.1 Phycisphaerales bacterium
GGTCGAGGCGCCGAAGACCGCGCGCCGCGGTGAGGCCGTCACGCTGACCTGGACGTTCGAGGCGAAGGGCACCGTGCGCGGCGACTGGCGCATGTTCGTGCACGTCGAGGGGCCCAACAAGTTCTACTTCAACGGCGACCACAAGCCGGTGCGGCCGTTCGCGTGGTGGAAGCCCGGCCAGTTCATCCGCTACACGACGACCGTGATGGTGCCGCGCAACGCACCGGTCGGCACGTTCACGGTGTGGGCGGGCATGTTCTCGGGCAAGACCCGGGCGCCGGCCAAGGCGCCGTCGGCGAAGATCGACAACAACGCGGTCGCGACCACGACGCTCGAGGTCCAGCCGTGACAAACGAGAGCGGACCAGTCGACCCGGCTCTGTTCGTATCGATACAGAATCGCTCGAGGTTTGTGGTGTCATCGCCGACACGAGGGCCTGCCTCATTTTGCTACAGGCATTGGCACACGAACGCTTCAGAGCGCATCCGGGTGGTAAGCGCCCTTTTGAGTTGTGTTGGCGGCGTTCGCCTCGGTAGCGTGAGGCGATCGTTCCTCAAATATGGGTCGATCAGAAGGGGTGTAGATGTCGCGACAGCGTTCCGCGAGCCCGTCATGGGCTGCGCTCATTCTCGTTTTCGCCGTGGGTGCCGCATGCCGTGGCAGTGACGCCGACTCGGAGACGGGCTCGTCGGCTCTGACCGCCGGTTCCGCCGATTCATGCGACAAGACCCCCATCGATAACTTCGGCACGCTTCCAGCGTGCGCGGCGGGCCATGCTACGCGCACTCGACCCGGAACACCGGACGACCACAGCGGGCCTGTCGGTACCTCGTTGCTTCTCAACGCGAGCGAGAAGGCAGCGAAAGCAATCGCCGACCAGCTAGCGGCGGAGCGCCACCCACCGGGAGTCGATCCGGTCGACCTCGGTTTCCCACCCATTCCGCTGGGAGCGCGCGTAAACCCGAAGGTCGGTCCTCAATGAAGGCGCCTGTCATTGTCGCCTTGTCCCTCACTTCGACGATGATCTTCTTGATCGTCGGGGAGAGGCCGTCCCACGCACAATCGTGTACCTATCAAAAATGGCGGACGCGGCTCGTGGCCAATCCGCAGTGCATGTCCCCGGTTAATTGCGCCACGCCTGGGTGTTGCCACGCCGAGGCGGAGTTTGGCTGCACGTGGGGCTGCTCAACATCCGGCGGGGGCCATTGCATGAAGGAGGGGGGAGGATTTCCCGGCGGATGGACCAACAACGGCGGTAATGCCTGCAGCTCGATCAGGGAAACGACCGCTGACACGTACAGCTGCGATACCGACGAACGGATCGCGATGGGGGCATTCGCGACTCTCGCAAACAACCAAGCTGGAAACTACTGTTCATGCGGCCCGCAGCCGAGCCAGGCGCTCGACATCACCGATGACTCTGTGGTGCCGGGCACGTACCAGTGCGAGACGTGCGCGACCTCGACGGGATCCACAAAGGAACCGGAGATGTGCAACGGCGGCGACCAGGATGAAACGCCGCCCTTCGATGAGGGTTGCGGGAGCAGCGAAACGTGCCCAGCTGGGCCGGATGGAGACTTGTCCCCAATCCGCTACTCATCGGGACGCGTGGAGACAAATCCGATTGTGCTTTATTCAGTGCCAAGCCCGGACGGGCTCCCATTCGAATATCGCATTGTCTGGGGATCTCACATCCAACGTACTAGTGCGAGCCCCGGAAATGGCTTCGGCGACACGACGCCGACGATACACAACTCCGACGAGGACACACACTTTATCGGCACGCATTGGATGGACAACTTCAGCGACCGTCTCTATGTCAGCGTGTACGGCAAGCCAGCGACAAGCATTATTACCTGGCAGTCCCAGAACGGGACCGTCACATTCTCCGCCGCGACAGGTTGGAAGAGTTGGAGTGGCCGCTACGAGCTCATCGACCGCTGCGCCCCACCAAACCCGTGCACGTTGGGTCTCCTCGGTGCACTGAATCCCTCCGACGGCGTGGGCCGGTGGATCGTGCGCACGACCGACTCGTCTGCACCGAGGCAGATGTGGGCTTTTGAAGAATTTGGTTATACGTCGTATGGGGGGGCCGCGTATGTCTACAAGTTGGGGCGGCTCCGAAGGCGGGCTCTGCTGACCTCGGATCTCTCGAACGTGGCGGGTCGCTACAACTACACCGTCGACTGGGCAACTAACGGGAC
>DASPMT010000225.1:0-2182 GCA_035626935.1 Phycisphaerales bacterium
CCACCAGAGGGGCCGGGCTGCTGGCCCTGCTGCGCTCCGGGTCGTTGACCCTGCGGCGGTCGGTTGTCGCGGCGCTGGCCCGGCCCTGCCTGATTCGAGGCCGCTTGGTTCGAGCTCGACTGCTTCGACTGCGGACGCTGGTCACGCGGCTGTTGGTTCGGGCCGCCGCCGGGCTGTTGACGCGGCCCGCTGCCGTTGCGCGGGAGGTCGGGAGCGCCGCCGCCCGAAGGCTGCGGACCACCCTCGGTTCCGCCGTCATCGTCGTCGTCGGCCCCTTGCCGGCGCGGTCCAGCCTCAAGCTTCTTGAGCACCTCTACGGCGTAGGCCGCGTCCTCGTTGGTCGCGTCGAGCCGCACGAGCACGAGCTGCGTGAGGATCTGGGTGTCGATCACGATGCCCGGCCCGTCAGGCGTCATCACCTGCGTCTTCTTGCGCGGGAGGTTCTTCTTCAGTTCCTCATAGGTGTTCTCTTCGTAGCGGAGGCAGCACATCAGGCGCCCGCAGCGCCCGCTGATCTTCAGCGGGTCGAGCGTCGCCTTCTGCGTCTTGGCGGCCTTCATGCTCACGGGCTTGAGCACCTTGAGGAACTGCTTGCAGCAGCAGTGCTGGCCGCAGCGCTCGTAGTCGGCGATGATCCGAGCCTCGTCTCGGGCGCCAACCTGGTGCATCTCGATGCGCGTGTTCAGCTTCGCCGCAAGCTCCATCACCAGCGGGCGGAAGTCAACGCGCTCCTCGGAGAGGAAATGGAAGGTGACGCGTTCGCCCCCGAGGATCGGCTCGGCGCTGACAATCTTGATGTCGGTCAGCCCGACCTTTACCGCCGCGGCCCGCGCCGCGCGGAGCCACTGCTCAGCCTGCGCCTCAAGGGCCGCCTGGCGGTTCAGGTCCTCCACGGTCGCGACACGGAGGATGCGCCCGTCGGTGTGGAACGGAAAGTCCTTGCCGCCCGAGTTGTCGATGTACGCCAGCAGCGCGTCGCGCGACACGCTCTTCCCGCACCCGCTGTTGGGGCACGTCGTCGTGAGCATCTCGCAGATCTCGGTGCCGCGGTGGGTGCGGGCGACGAGCTTGCTCCCGCACCCGGGCTTGATGCCCGTGTCGGAGGGGAACTCCCCGACCATCTTCATCGCGCCGTAGCGGACGACGATCGTCTTCGGCGCCGCCAGCGCGGCGTACGCCTCGGCGTCGGCGGCAAGGTCGGCCTCAAACTGTGGGAGCGGGACGATCGGCATCGGGCGTCGATCGTAGGGGCCGCGACACGCGTCCTCACTTGCGCTGGCGACCAACGCTGCCGCGGCGGGTGGACGAACTTTCAGGCGGAGTTCACGGGCCGGTCGCGGCCCCTGTTGCGTGGAACAGACGCACCCATGGACCTCCGATCCGGCACCCCGTACTGGGCCGTCCACGGCGGCCTGCTCGGCGTGTACCCGCCGATGCTCGACGACGTCGAAGCGGACGTCGCCGTCGTCGGAGCGGGCATTACCGGTGCGCTGGTGGCTCACCGCCTTTCGATGGACGGGCACCGGTGCGTGGTGCTCGACCGGCGCGAGGTGGGGTGGGGGAGCACGATGGGCTCCACCGCGCTGCTGCAGTACGAGATCGACGTTCCGTTGCGGGTGCTGAGCGACCGCATCGGGCCGGACGACGCCCGGGCCGCTTACCAGATCTGCGCGACAGCCATCGACGCCATCGATCGCCTCACCGCACACCTGGGTGATCGCTGCGGCTTCAAGCGTTGCCGCAGCCTGTTCCTGGCCAACTCCGCCGACGAGTCGAGCGACTTTCAACGCGAGTGTGAGCTGCGCCGGAACGCCGGCATCGACGTCACCCTGCTCGAGGCGCGCCAGCTTGAGGAGTGGTTCGGCCTGCACCGGCCTGCCGCGATCCTTTCCGGCATCGCCGCGGTGGTGGAGCCCTACCGGCTCGCTCACCGGCTGCTCGCCGACGCCGAGCGCCACGGCTCACGCACGTTCGACCGGACCGGCGTTGTCCACGCCGAACCGGTCGGCGCGGGCTGGCGGTTGGTGACCGACCGGGGGCCACAGGTGAAGGCGGCGCGCCTGGTCTACGCGACGGGCTACGAGTCGGCGGCGATGCTCAAGGAGCGGATCGTCGATCTGCGCAGCACTTTCGCCCTGGCGACCGAACCGGTCGCGCCGACCGACCTGCCGCCATGGCTTTC
>DASPMT010000226.1:0-3494 GCA_035626935.1 Phycisphaerales bacterium
GATCCGAAGGGCGCGCACCAGCACGCGTTCTGGGTCCGGCTGCAGGACCACGACACGTTCGTGCGCGACGAGACCTACGTCACGAACGACAGCACCGCGGCGGAGCTCGCCGCGCTGGAGCCGGGTCCGGGGATCGCCTACACGCGCCGCCGCTGACGGCCGCGTCGTCGACGAGCTAGGAGCCCGTGGCGCGTTGGCCGCGGAGCGGCCACGCGCCCGGGCTCCTCCCCTGCCTCTGCCCGTGCCCGTCCCGCCCCGCCCGTCGGATCGGGGTGGGGACCAGCCAGCCGAGGACGGGTCAGCTCGCGGTCCGGCCCGCGACCCTGGCGGCGTGGAGCCGGCGCACGTTGTGGCACATGCAGACCAGCCCCCACTCACCTCGCGCCTTCTCCAGTCCACGCATCGAGAACCGTCTGAACCCCATCGCCTGCTTGATCTGGCCGAACACGGGTTCCGGGAGGCACTTCCACGGGCTGGGGAGGAGCCGTGGGGCGAGGCCGCTGCGCGGCCTACGCCCCACAGGCTCCTAGCAGCGCTCGGGAGAGATGGTCGCGGCTGGATCCGATGACCGCGGTGGCACGGCGACCGGCCCTCTGGGCGCCTGCCGCTTCGCGGCACCGGGTGTCCTCCGGGTTCGCTTCGCTCCGTCCGCCTGCGGCGGGACCGCCTTCGGCGCCTCCGGCCCCCCTGGCGCGGTCCACGGCGTGCTGAAGCTCGCGGCCCGGATCGGCGCCACCGAAGGGGCACTCGGTCGCGGCGCTGGTGGCGTCGGCCTCCGTCCAGCCCTTCACCGGGCCGTTCTACCGCCGGGCCTCCGCCTTCGGCAAGGTCGCGTCCTCGCCATCCTCGCCATGCTCGGGCCCGCGACCGTCTGCACCCCGCGAGCCTCGTCGAGGGCCCTGTGCGTGGCTCCGGGTGGCTCCGGGCGCTCCCCTGCCTCGGCTCCGCTCCGCGGTGCGCTGACGCGTGGGTGAAGGGCGGACGGAAGCCTCCCGGCGGGGGGCTCGGGTGCGTCCAGAAGGCAGGGGGGACCTGCCTCGGCGCCTACGCCAGCGCGAGCTGCCTCGCTGCGTCGCGCCGCGCCGCGACCCGCTCCACCCGCTCCATCCGTGCCGCCTGTCGGACAACCCGGTGCCGTCGTGGCTGCTGCGCCCGCCGCGCTTTCTCCTCCGCTTCCGCCTCCGCGACGTTGCGCGCCACCACCCCGAGGTTCAGCGTGATCCCGATCAGCTGGGCCTGGAGATTCGCTCCCTTCCGACCGCGCAGCCGGGCGCGCCGGGCTCCGTGCTGCACCAGCAGCGCGTTCAGCCGTTCGCCCATCGACCGATCGCGGTACTCCTCGCGCCGTGTCGGGTCGTCCCACGCCGTCCGGGCCTCTCGCAGCTCCTGTTCGCGCAACGCCACGACCAGCCGCTTGCCTTGCGGCGGACGCCCAGTTCGCTTCTCGCCGGGCTTCGCGGTCGATGCTCGCAGGCACCTCGCCCGCAACGGACACCCTGCGCACGCCTCCTTCGACCACCGGAACGCCAGCTTCGGCTCCTTCCCGGCCGTCCGCTCCGCCCGATCGCTGGTCACCCCGTTCGGGCACGTGGCTGTCTGCGCCACGAAGTCGATGGCGAACTCGTTCTTCGAGTGCTTCTTCCCCTTCCGCGTGGTCCCGGGCGGGGGCGCGACCAGGTCCACCCCCAGCGCCTTCAGCCCCAGTCGGCTCTCGACCCCGCCATACGCCGTGTCCGCCAGCACCTTCCGGATCTCGAGGCGCATCCGCTGCGCCTCCACCACCAGCTCGTGGCCAGGCGCGGCGTCGTGGCCGTTCCCCGGTGTCACCGACACGGCCGCCACCACTCCGCTCACCAGGTCTCCCAGGACGTTGATCTTGTAGCCCCAGAACGACTCCGACCGGCTCTTGTGGCCGTGGCCCGCCTCCGGGTCCGTCAGGCTCACCATGCGGTTGCGCGCCACCCGCCGCGCCACCCGCCAGCGTCCCTTCCCGTCCTTCTCCAGATCCTGCGCCACGACTCGAAGCAGCAGCTCGCACAGCTCGCCGACGCGCCTGCGGTCGCTCCCCTCGACCGTCACGAGCGCCGCCTGCACCTCCTTCACCACCCGCATCACGTCCTCGACCACGTCGGTGATGGCCTTCGAGCGCGCGTCCGCGTCGGACCAGTCGATGCGCAACCACCCCTTCGTGCTCTTCGCGAGCAACATCGGCAGCTTCCACGCGATCGCGACCGCTCCCAACGGGCGCTCGGTCGCCCGTGCCCATGCCCGACCCAGACGGCGCAGCCCATCTCCCAGCAGCCGAACGGTGTCGAGGATCGCTCCGAAGCACCACATCGGCGTGCTGTCCATGAACCACTTCGGCGCCTCCCTCCTTCGCGCAGCCGCGCTCCACAACGCCACGTGCACCACGTGCTCGAACAGCGCCTCTACCCGCGTCATCCCGCTGTCCTCGTCGTCCTCCTGCAACCACGCCTCCACCTCGCGCAGCGTCTTCTCCGTCGGCGTCTTCCCCTCCACCGGCAGCCTCATGGCGTACCGCCACAGCGAGTCCGTCTCCGCGCGCCGGCACGCCCCCACACGGCTCATGCCCTCGTCGCTCCACCGCAGAACCACCAGCGCCAGCAGCGTCCGGATCGGCCACGCCTTCCGACCCCGTCGACCCTCCCCACGCCGCCACCCTCGCGTGAGCCAGCCCGGCAACACCGTGTCTCCGAACCGCACCAGCAGCCACACCAACGTCCCCTCCCGTTCGCGAAGCAGCTCCTCCCGCTGCAGGTCGAGGAACGAGCGCTGGTCCGAGCGGTACATCGGCATCGGGCGCCTCCACGGCGCCCCTGGACGGCCCCTCGCGAGCGAGTGATGATGCCTGTGGCGCCGGTGTCGGTGTGTGGTCGAGATCGGTGTTGCAACCTCGCGATCACCCGCCGCCCGGTCGCCGTCCACACCTCGATGCATCGACTCGCCGAGAGCGATCGATCACCCGGCGATCTTGGTCGCCGGTCGATCTCTCCCGAGCGCTGCTAGAGCGCCGCTCAGGAACCCCGGACCGAGCACGCTGAGGCAGGCTTGGGCGTGGGGCGCGAGGGCAGGCCCGCGAACGGCTCGGAAAGTGGCCTCGCACGCCTGCCCGGTGCGTCCGAGGGCGCATGCCCTCGGCATGTAACCGAGGACGCACGCGTCCCACGGCCAAGACCGCCCAGCGGGCGACGGGAGGGGTTCCTGAGCGGTGCTCTAGGAGCGGTCGGGAAAGATGCCGCCGAGTTCGACGAGGATCGCATCTTTCCTGCCGCTCCGTGAGCGAGTCCCGGCCTTCGAGGCCGGGCGAGCGGCAAGGGGAAGTAGCTCCGCGAGCCCGTGGACCAGCAGCTCGAAGGATTCTCCCGAGCGGTGCTAGGTCCCGCTGAACTGGACGTTGTCCCACAACATCGCCGGCGAGCGGGTCGACGACCAGGTCCACGGGTCGTTCCCGACCTCGACGAGCCGGTCGAGGA
>DASPMT010000227.1:0-2824 GCA_035626935.1 Phycisphaerales bacterium
CCACGCAGCGCCATCCCAGCTCGCAACCCGGCTCAACCCCCCGGAGCTGAATTGCCCGCCGACGACGACCTGCTCGGCACCCGTTCCGCCCGCACCGTGGTACGACGCGACCGACAGCAGTGCGCCCGGAACACCCGTCCCGAGCGGAGCGAACGTTGATGCCCCCGGCGTCCAGCTGGCGACGCGGCTGGTCCCCGGTACGCCGTCTGCGGACGCGAACGTCCCGACAACAACAAGGTCGCCGTTGTCACGCACGACCAAGCCGCGGCCGTCGCTGATGCCCGCGCCGAAGGGCAGCCACTGGGTGCCGTTCCACATGCCGATGCGACCAATGGCGTCAGACCCCGCGGTCGCGAACGAACCGGTCGCGACGATCTGCGCCGGCTGCTCACCGGGACCGTCCGGGTCCCAGGTGGTCATGGCCTGCACGATACCGCCGAGCGCCGAGGCCGCCGGGTCGCCGACCGCCTGCCACCCGGAAACGCACTGCCCCAACGCAATAGATGAGCCCGCCGCCACCAGCACCGCCGCGATCTGCGCCGTGCACTTCATTGTCCCGCTCCTTGTTCGAGCAACCGTCCCGCGATCGGCGAAGGCTACCAGAACTACGCCAGACTGCTGCATGAAATCCGTACCATTGAATAGCGAGTCGGCGTGCGCCCGTCGCGCCACGAAGCGCTTGCCGGAGCCGATTCCGCCGAACCGGCCCATCACCACACCGTCCAACAGCCGTGACTCCACGGATTATCCAGTTCGCAATAGCTCTCGCTGCGGGCGCCCTGGCGTCCCAGATCGTGGCATTGGTCTGCTACTACCGGGCGACAAATGTATCACTGGGCGACAGGCCCCTGGCCCCATCTGCCGTGATCCTCCCTGCGTTCCTGCAGGACATTTGGCCGGTGGCGACCAGCGGGTCGTTCGCCGTGCAGGTCACCGCCGGTCGAACAAGCACCACACTTCACTGCCCCGACCCTGCCACGCCCGCGCGTTTCACGTTCACGACCGACCCCGGCCCCGCTGAATACGGGCTCTACACCGAGTCGTACGGCTGGCCGCTGCGCTCGGCCGTCACCTGCCGACCCTGCGTTTTCACCAGCAGCGGCAACGGCGACCACATGGACATCGCCGGCATTTTCCGTGAGTTCGACCGGCGCGCCGGTCTCTACCGCGGCGTGGACCGGCCCTGGCTGCCGAAGAATGAAACGACCGGTCTACCGGTGCCACTGCAGCCTCTGTGGCAGGGGCTTGCGCTCAACACGCTCTTCTATGGCATCCCCGCGTGGCTGCTGTTGCTCGCGCCAGCTGGCGCGCGAAGGCTCCGTAAACGCCGGGGCCTGTGCTCCCGCTGCGGGTACCCGCTCACGGGAGGCGCAGTCTGCCCTGAGTGCGGCGCGGCCGTCAGGCCGTTCCAGCCTGTTTCTTGAGACGGTTCTTGTTCCAGATTCCGGCGATGATCAGCCCGAATGCGATGATCCGCAGAGCGTACAGCGGCGTGCGGACCTCGTCCTCGCGGATGAGCGTCAGGAGAAGCCAGTTCATGGCCAGGAGCCAGAACGCCCCTGCGAAGCAGAGGAAGAGGGCGTCGCCGCTGCGCCGCCAGGCCCGCAGAAAACACAGGCCGATCACGGCGCCGCCCATCGCCAGCGCACCAACCATCAGCGTCGATATCATCTCAAACCTGGTCATCTGCCACTCCGGCGATCGTCACGTTTCACTCCGAGTCCCATATGAGGCCGTAGAGCATCACGCCCAGGGCCATGAGCGCCGCCGCGCTCCGCCAAAGCGTGAGGTCGGTCTCTGGGCCCATCAGCACCTTGTCCACGACGAGCAGAACGTTGTTGAGTGCGAGGCCGGCGAAGCAGAGGCTGCTCCACAGCAGCAGGCGCACCGGCTTGCCGACGGGGCAGCGCACGTACGCCCGCATCAGCACCCAGGCGCACGCCAGGCTGGTGAGCGCGCACAGGATGTAGACGGCCTCAGCCAGCGGGGGGCTCCTTGATGATCTTGAACGCGTCGGCGAAGCTCTTCAGCGCATCGGAAGACGCCGCGGGGGGCGGCGCCGCAGACGATGGGGGGTTCTGTGGAGCATAGAGCGCCTGAATGATCGAGAACCGTCGCGCCGGGTACGCCGCGGCGAGCCATCCGAGGGCGAACTCGCTCGCCGCGGCGGGGGGCTTGGTCTGTGCGTAGCGGTAGCAGGGAGCGCCCCCCGGGTCGGACTGTCCGGGAGCGGGCTCGACGAGCCCGCGCTGGATCAACGACGCCACCTCTCCCTCGGCCCACTCGGTGTTGGTGCGCAGCTCACGCCCGAGCTCGGCGGCGCTCCAGCACTTGCCGCGCTCGGCGCGGAGCAGCAGCAGCAGCTCGAGGGCCGCCAGCGAGCGGACGTCGCTCGTCAGAAAGACCTGGACCTCGCTTGGGATTGCCTCGACGATCAATGGTGCGCCCTCGAAGCACGAGCGTACCCGGCACACGGACGGAGTTCACCGTGAAAAAGAACTCACGGGTGCGTTGGGGCGACTGGCCGGTCGAGCACGCTTACCGAGCGGACCGACCGTGCAACGCGCGTCGCGCCGTGAACATGCTCATCAGCAGGTGGCCCTGCTCGGCCGCGTCGTCTAGCGCGACGTGGGTGTGGGGCTGCGCCGAGAACCAGGCCCGCGGCATCGCGCGCTTGGTTGAGCTGCGGTACGGCAGGTTCAGCAGAGCCATCGCGAACGTTTTCATGTCGAGGGCCGAGTGCGAGAACGGTGTGCGGCCCGTGAACCGGTGCAGGTACCAGTGGACGAACATGAAGTCGAAGGCGACGGGGTATCCGGCGAAG